>NZ_SELU01000023.1:0-72472 GCF_006861605.1 Pseudanabaena sp. UWO310
ACAAAAAGCTGTGGCGCACGCTGCGCGTGCGCCACAGCTTTTTGTTTTTTACTTCCCTTCCCAGTGAATAATTTATTCACTGGGAAGGGATATGAGCGCTAATCGTTTCTGTAAAGACTTGTGGAAAGTTATCGATCTTCCAACTAGGTCAGTTATACTTAGCTCCAAGTTTAGGGAATGAAACTAACAACACAATGAAAAAGTTCAATAAGACCTCTCTGCTCGCATTGGTGCTTACCCTTGGAACCTTGTTCCCTTTATCGGCAAATGTCTTTGCAGAAGAATCTCCTTCACACTGGGGATATGGAGGTGCTGCCAACCCTACGCAATGGGGACAAATTAAGAAAGAGTTTGCTTTATGTGAGTCAGGACGGGATCAATCGCCGATTGATCTCAAAAATGCCGTAGAAAGTACTCCCGCTAAAATCGATTTTGATTATAAATCTTCTCCCTTAGTCGTAGTAAATAACGGGCATACTATTCAAGTGAATTATGCGGCAGGTAGTAGTGTGACGATTAATGGTGAAAAATACTCCCTCGTTCAATTCCATTTCCATACACCTAGCGAACATGAAATCAATAGCAAGGCTTTGGCAATGGAACTCCATTTAGTCCATCGTAATGAAGCAGGAAAACTAGCAGTAGTGGGAGTTATGCTCACTAAAGGAACAGCCAACCCTCTGATCGATACTATTTGGAAAAACATTCCTTCTGCTGGGAAAACTAATACCGTTAGCAGTAATATTAACGCTACCGATCTTTTGCCGAAGGGTAAATCCTACTATAGCTACGATGGTTCTCTCACCACCCCTCCCTGTAGCGAAGGTGTTAAGTGGAATGTCTTCGTGGAGACAGTGACAGTTTCGGAAGAGCAAATTGAAGCTTTTGAGAAACTTTATCAAGTTGATGCCCGTCCTATTCAGCCTAGCAATGGTAGAGTGATTCAACTCCATCGTTAGAATGAGCCGCCACTTGTCTTTAATTGGGCATAATTAAAAACCAAAACTTAGAAGAGCATACCGCCTGCGTAGCAGGCGGTATGCTCTTCTAAGTTTTGAGATTCCTAAAAAGGCTCCCCTTCTCATTTTTGGGTTAGGATAAATGCGACCAAGCATGATTATTGTTAAAAGTTTGAATCTAAACCAATGAACGCAAATCAATGGCAATGGCGAGATGGCAGACTAACTTGCGATTTACTTGCCGAATGGCAACATGGATTTTTTACGCGATCGCACGCTCCTAAACTTCCCAACGATTTACATAATTATCTTGTCCCATCGGGGCAAGCCTATCGTGCCAAACAAGTTCATGGTAATTGCTTAATTCATGCCGATGAAATTGCCCCATCACCCGATCGCCCTTTACCTGAAGCTGATGGAGTTTGGGTAACTCCAGAGAGCGATCGCCCTCTGGAGAATCGCTCGGTATGGGTTTGTACGGCTGACTGTGTTCCAGTATTGATCGGCGATCGCAAGTTAGGTTCGGTGGCGGCTGTTCATGCTGGTTGGCGGGGGACTGTTGCGGGCATTGTCCCGAAGGCGATCGCCACCCTATGCGATCGCGGTAGCTCGCTCAAGGATCTGCGCGTTGCTCTAGGACCTGCGATTTCGGGCAAAGTCTATCAGGTATCTCAAGATGTTGCCCAACAGGTGACAGCAACGATTAGGGAACCCGTTGGTTTATACCCCGACGCAGATCCTGAGAGAGTTAAATTAGATTTACGCCAAGTCCAATTACAACAACTTCAGGAATTGGGAATGTTCCCTGAACATGTGGCGATCGCGCCTTATTGCACCCTCGAAAATGAGGAACTATTTTTTTCCTATCGGCGTTATTTTCTCAATAATCCCCATCCCCAGCCGAGAGCTCCGCAGGTACAGTGGTCTGGTATTGCGACTTCTAAAAGCGATCGGCTTGCTTATACCAAATCACCGAAAGTATGACAATACTTTTGCAAATTAAAAGCCAAACCCAGTAAGGGTTTTCAAATCTCAAAATGGCGTAGCCATTTTGAGATTTGGTGTAATTTCATTCTTCTTTTTTGGGCATGAAATGATATTTCCCATTACCAATACGCTGGGCGCTATAAATACCAGTATGACCAGAGGCAAGGTAACTCATCACACAGGCGATCGCGATAAATGTGCCCGATTCTATACCAAAAAGCTCAATCCCCATTAATGTTGCGGCGATCGGGGTGTTAGCGGCTCCCCCAAAAACGGCGACAAATCCCATTCCCGCCAGTAAAGGCGCAGATAATGGCAGGACTAATGACAAAGAGCTTCCTAAGGTTGCACCAATAAAAAACAATGGAGTCACTTCACCTCCCTTAAAACCAGCCCCCAAGGTTAAGGCGGTTAAACCAATTTTGGCAGCAAAATCCCAAGGTGGTAACTGGGTTTCAAAAGCCTTCACAATTGTGGGAATCCCTAGCCCAATATATTTAGTAGAGCCGATCGCCCCCACGAGCAAAGCAACCATCACCCCACCGATCGCAGGACGTAGGGGAGGGTAGGATATTTTCGATTTAAAAAAGTGATTAAATTTATGCGTGAGTTTCGCAAAGATCTTTGCTGTCAACCCAAACGATACCCCAGCACCGATCGCGGCGATCAACTGAATTAAATTGATCGCGGGAATCGATGGAGCATGAAGATAGGCTGTATGGTGTAATCCCAAACTCAAGGTAAGGCGATCGCCCACAATTGCGGCAACTAAACAGGGAAATAAGGCATTGTGGTTAATATTGCCAATGGCTAAAACTTCTAAACCAAAAATCGTTCCTGCTAAAGGAGTCCCAAAAACCGAAGCAAATCCCCCACTAAGCCCTGACATTAGCAAAATTCGGCGATCGCTAGGTTGGAGGCTACATATTTTTGTCAAGCGATCGGCGAGAGAAGCCGCAATTTGCAGAGCCGTTCCTTCTCGACCAGCAGAACCACCAAATAGATGGGTTAAGGTGGTTCCCAATAGCACCATCGGAGCCATTCTTAACGGAATAATCTTTTGAGAGTTATGAATCTCCTCAAGTAAAAGGTTGTTGCCTGCTTCGATGGGCTTCCCGTAGCGATCGTAAAGCCAACCACTCAGAAATCCCCCCAAGGGAAGTAAAGCAATGATCCATATATGGGTTTCTCGCCAATCAGTCGCCCATTCCAAAGAAATTAGGAGAGCCGCCGATCCCAAACCTGAGAGGAGCCCAACCACGGATGCAATCACGAACCACTTAATAATTTGGGAAATTATTTGAGAAATAACGGCAAACGACTTAAATTGACGAAGACTTTTCATAATGTCTCGTAGAAAGTGAATCAAATATAGCTGTCGCCTATAGCTGTCGCCAAGGGGACTAGGACATTAACCGCAAGAATTGACTGGCGGCGCTTCGCACCGCCAATCAATTCTTGCGGTTATGTCAAGTAACTAGCTAAAGGTAAACTTAAAACCTAGAAGAGCATACCGACCGCGCAGCGGTCGGTATGCTCTTCTAGGTTTTTTTTAAATTATGCCGAACTACTTATATAGCTATAGTCAGCAATGTTAGGACAAAAATCAAACCCAATAGAGAGTTGCGGCGCTTCGCGCCGCAACTCTCTATTGGGTTTGATGTCCTGACTTAAGTGAATATAGCTATATAAGAAAATTCTAGAAAATCAGGCTGACACTCAGACATGAACCAACAACAAAGTGCAAAGCTACGGCAATAAATCGACAGTTGAGCAACATTTCCGATTGCTCATGGTGATCGCCAATGAATGTGCATAGTTTCCAAGCAATAGGCAGACTAATTAGCACGATCGCTGTCCAGACTGGGAAAAATTGCAAGGCGATCGCCGCAATTGTCACTGCATAAATTACCGCACAGACCCAAGGCAAAAGCTGGGAAGCTCTCTTGGTTCCCAACCTCACCACAGGCGATCGCTTCCCTGCGGCAAGATCATCCTCTACTTGATTGAAATGGGAACAGAAGAGAATCAAGCTGGTGATGATGCCCACAACGACTGCGGCGGCAAGGGAGCCAATCGACCAAGATTGGGTTTGACTGTAATAGGCTGCGGAAACGCCTAAGGGACCAAAGGCAAAGAAACATAAAATTTCGCCCCATCCTTGATATCCCAGTCGAAAGGGAGGTCCTTGGTACATATAGCCAAGAACGCAACAGAGCGCCACCAGACTCACCACCACCGCATCTTGCTGTAGCCATGAAATTGTCAATACGCCACCAATGCCCAGTAGCAAGCAGATATTCGCGATCGCCAAGACTAAATTTTTCTTGCCAGTAAGATTAACAACGGAATGCGCCTTGTTAATATCAATGCCAGTTTCGGCATCAAATACATCATTGCAAAGGTTTTCCCAAACTAAGATGACAATGGCTGCGGCTAAAAAGGTTGCAAATACCGCCCAGTTGATTGCCCCAGTATCACGATAAGCAACCGCAGTCCCCGTCGCAATCGGGACGATCGCCACGCTATACATCGGTAATTTAATCGCTGCCATCCATAATTTGCGCGAGGGCGTAGGCGATATCTGAGGGGTATCAACGAGGCTTTTTACCATACTAGCTAAGATGAATTTGCAGATGAATTTGCAATCGCCATCTTAACTTAAAACAAAAATGGGCTCCTCTACGATTTTTGCCCATAAATGCCCATAAAAATTAGTAAATTATTAAGCTTTGCAAAGTAAGATGGAGATTATTAAGCATAAAAATTTAAAAGTACAGGTATCGAAAAAATATGCGCGTGGCGATCGCTGGAGGAGGGTTAGCAGGATTATCCTGTGCCAAGTATTTGGTGGATTTGGGACATCAGCCGATTCTGCTAGAGCGCAGTAACGTTCTCGGCGGATTAGTAGCAGCATGGAAAGATGCGGATGGCGACTGGATCGAAACGGGGCTGCATAACTTTTTTGGTGCTTATCCCAATATGTTGCAACTGATGGGCGAGCTAAATATCCTTGATCGCCTGCAATGGAAACGCCATGCTTTAATTTTTAATCAACCTGAAAAGCCTGGGGTATTGTCATGGTTTGATGTACCCGATATTCCTTCACCCTTTAATATCATTGTCTCGATTCTTCGCAACAACGATATGCTGACTTGGAATCAAAAGATTCGGTTTGCGATCGGGCTAATTCCCGCGATCGTGCGTGGCGATGACTACGTTGTCTCCATGGACAAATACACCTTCGAGGAATGGCTAGCAATGCGTGGCATCGGTAAGGACATTACCACCGATATTTTTATTGCCGTTTGTAAATCCCTCAAATTTATCGACCCTGATGTGATTTCGGCAACAATCCCCCTCCGCGCCCTCAATAAGTTTCTCCAACAAAAGGATGGCTCGAAAATTGCCTATCTCGATGGCGCACCCCCTGAACGTCTCTGTCAGCCCATCGTGGATCATGTCGTGGCAAGAGGTGGCGAAGTGCATACAGGCGTGGCTCTCAAGGAAATCGTCACCGATCAAGATGGCAATGTGCAAAAGTTAATCGTCCAAGGTACAGACGGCTCCCCCAGTCGCGAAATTTTTGCCGATGCTTACGTTTCGGCGATGTCAGTGGACGCATTTAAAAACTATATTCCCGACACTTGGCAAGGCTTGCCCTATTTTCAGCAACTAGACAACCTTGAAGGCGTACCCGTAATTAGCGTGCAGATCTGGTTTGATCGCAAGCTTACCGATATTGATCACACCCTATTTTCGCGATCGCCCCTGCTGAGTGTTTACTCCGATATGAGCAACTCCTGCAAGGAATATGCCGATCCTGACAAATCAATGCTAGAGCTAGTCTTTGCCCCTGCGGCGGATTGGATCGATCGCCCCAATAGCGAAATCGTAGAAGCCACCCTTAACGAACTTGCCAAACTCTTTCCGCAGCATCTCCCTAGCCCTGCCAAAGTCTTAAAGTCCCATGTCGTTAAGACTCCGCGATCGATTTATACGGCAACCCCTGGACGTGAGCAATTCCGTCCTCATCAAGCCACCCCGATCGCTAATTTCTTTTTGTCAGGTAGCTATACAGCTCAACCCTTTTTTGGGAGTATGGAAGGGGCGGTACTTTCTGGTAAGCTAACAGCACAGGAAATCCATAAAGCAAGTCAAAGCGCAAATCAAAAAGCAAGTCAATCTTCTGGAAGTAAAGTCCTTGGTCGAACCTCTAACGAAAACCAGTCAAATCCATCTGTCGTCACTGCCTAAGCCAATGGGAATGCGTCAGCCAGTCAGTCTGGATGAAGCCTACGAGATTTGTCGTTGCATCACCGCAAAGTACGCTAAGACTTTTTATCTTGGCACGATGCTGATGTCAGAAGCAAAACGACGCGCTACTTGGGCTATTTATGCTTGGTGTCGTCGCACCGACGAACTCGTTGATGGTATGCAAGCAGATACCACAGATGCCGAAACGCTCTTTAACTGGGAGAAACAGTTGGAGGCGACATTCCGTGGTGAGCCGATTCATGCCTCAGATATTGCCTTAGCCGATACGGTCAAGCATTATCCAATGCCGATCCAGCCTTTCAAAGATATGATCTCAGGAATGCGCATGGATCTTAAATACGATCGCTACCAAACCTTTGACGATCTGCATTTATACTGCTATCGCGTTGCGGGAACAGTCGGTTTAATGTCAGCGGCAATTATGGGCTTTGAGACGAAAGATCCATCGGTAATTGCGACCGCAACTGAAGCAGCGATCGCGTTGGGTATCGCCATGCAATTAACTAATATTTTGCGAGATATTGGTGAAGATGCTCAACGAGGTCGTATTTATCTGCCCCTTGAGGATTTACATTATTTCGACTATACCGAAAAAGATTTATTAAGCGGTACTGTTGACGATCGCTGGGTTGAGTTAATGCGCTTCCAGATCCAACGGGCTAGAGAGTTTTATCAACACGCGGAAGATGGCATTTCGGCTTTATGTCGTGATGCGCGATGGCCAGTATGGTCTTCGTTAATTTTGTATCGCAATATTTTAAAGGCGATCGAAAAAAATAATTACGAAGTATTTATGCGCCGTGCCTTTGTACCCCGTTCAAACAAAATGCTGGCTCTGCCTTGGGCATGGCTGAAGGCTCAAACTTCTTAACCCGCAAGAAATTATTGCCTTGCCATAAGTACTTGTGCAAAATTACCAAAGCCCGTAAAGTTGCGCCCCTTAGGGGCGCAACTTTACGGGCTTTGGTTTGTAATTAATTATGCCCAGCTATAGCTATACCAAGTAAAGAAATGGCGTAGCCATTTCTTTACTTGGTATAAGTTTAGATTTTTTGGGGTTCAGAACTGATAAAAATCAAATCGTCAATATTTCGTTGCATGGCGTTACAAATATTATCTAGGGGTAAGTCATTAGTATCGTGACCAAAGGGGTCTTCAATTTGAATGCCAATTTCTTCTATTCCTAATAGGGTAAAACTAATCAAAGTGACGATGGGGGCGGTCATCCATTCCAGTTGATCGACCATTTGGAATGGAAGAGATAAGCAATAAATCATTAATAACTGTTTGAGGTGAATGGCATAGGCTAGAGGGATCGGAGTCCTGAGAATGCGCTCACAAATACCCACAACATCAACGATTTGATGTAAAAGCTGAATCATATCGTTTAGCTGATAGCGATCCAATTTTCCTTGCTGAGTTTGTTCTTGTAAGTAGCTACTGAGCCAAAATGCAATTTCCAGCGGGGGATGGTTCATTGTTCTCAAGCGCTCAAATTGCTCAGGAGAGAGATTTGCCGCCAGTTCAGAGTTAATTGACTCCGATCGCAAATGTAGTTTTAAGGCGATCGCAAAGGCTGGTAACATTTTCACCGCTGCAATTTTCGCTTGGCGATCGCGGGGTTCCTTTTCTAAAATCGCCACTAGAATTTGGCGCGATAAATTCCTTACTGTATTTACAAGCATTCCCCAAGCCTTGCGACCTTCCCAGAATCGCTCATAGGCGGTATTTGTCCGAAATACAAGCAATAGCCCCAGCACGATATTGGGAATGATACTGCCTAGAATTGGCAAGGAAACTCTGATATTAGAGATATGGAGGATATAAATGAAAACACCAAATAAGCCACACAATAGCGATCGCGGTAAAACTTCTGGAACTACGGAGCCTCTCCAGCGCAACGCAATCCGAAACCAATCATCTTTTTTTTTCATTAAAGTTTATCGAAGTTTATCTTTTGGTTATAAGTAGCTAGGCATAAGTAATACCAATTCCCAAAATGGCAACGCCATTTTGGGAAGCTCAAAACCTTACTGAGTTTGTTTTTTAATTCACTGAAGTGTTGGCTCACTTCAGTGAATTGGTATAAACTTAAAACCTAGAAGAGCATACCGCCCGCTGCGCGGGCGGTATGCTCTCTGGTTTTGGTTTTTAATTATGCCGAACTACTTACCAATTCACGAAAGTAGTTCGGCATAATTAACCAGAGCTAGAATCTGTAGCGCACGCGCAGCGTGCGCTACAGATTCTAGGTTTAGCGCCTAGCCACTTATTAAGGCGCAGTGGTGTCAAAAATAGTCATTTGCGAATCATCAGGAAAATCATTAGAAGATTTTTTTTGGGCTTTTGGTGGTGATTTTGGGGAGCGATCGCTGGATTGTCGATCGCGATGCGGCGAGCCCCCCTTACGCAATCCCGTAGCGATATGGCTGTTTTTAGCGATTTGTTCTAAAACCTCCTTAGCACGACTGATTACGGTGGCAGGCAAGCCTGCTAAGCGTCCCACTTCGATCCCATAGGAACGATCCGCACCACCCTCTTGAACCTGATGTAAGAAAATAATCTCATCTTCTAATTCCTTGACCGTGACTTGAAAATTTGCCACATTTGGAAGTAGGCTGGCGAGTTCGTTCAGTTCGTGATAGTGGGTTGCAAAAATCCCGCGAGCTTTGATTTTATTGGCAATATATTCGGCTACCGACCAAGCGATCGCCATACCGTCAAAGGTAGAAGTGCCCCGTCCGATTTCATCCAGCAAAACTAAGGAATGCTCCTTCGCATGATTGAGGATATTTGCCGTTTCATTCATTTCCACCATAAATGTCGATTGTCCTGTGGCGAGATCGTCAACTGCGCCCACACGGGTAAAAATGCGATCGCAGATCCCCAAGGTGGCTGCCTCCGCAGGGACAAAGCTCCCCACCTGAGCCATGAGTTGAATTAAGCCCACCTGACGCAAGTAAATACTTTTGCCACTCATATTGGGACCCGTTAAAACAATTAAATCGGGGCATACCGATTGGCGATCGCTACCTAAATAGGTGGAATTGGGAATGAAAAAGCCTGCGGGTAGAGACTGCTCGACAACGGGATGGCGACCATTGTGGATGGCGATCGCGCGATCGTTAGTAATTTGGGGACGGCAATAATTGTAAGTAACGGCAACTTCCGCCAGACTGCATAGCACATCTGCCGCAGCGAGAGCTGTCGCTAAGGTGCGCATGGGTTCGATCTGTTGCGCGGCAAGTAATCTTAACTCGACAAACAGATCGTATTCCAATTGTTTTAATTCACTATCGGCATTGAGAATCCTTGTCTCGCGTTCCTTCAGTTCGGGCGTGATATACCGCTCTTCATTGGTTAAGGTTTGCTTGCGAATGTAATCCGTAGGGGCTTGCTCGCTCTTACCGCGCGAGATACTAATGTAATAGCCAAAGGCTTTGTTAAAGCCAACTTTGAGCGTATTAATGCCTGTGCGTTCCTTTTCCTGCTTCTCAAAGGCAGATAGCCATTCCACATCATCGCGACTCTGCTGGCGCAGGCGGTCTAATTGTTCGTTCACCCCAGAACGAATGATATTACCCTCCGTAATATAAATTGGGGGTTCTTCCACGAGAGTCTTTTGTAACTGATCGCCCAGTTGCAATAGTACCGATGGTACGGACTGTAAAGCTTTTAGATAGCGCGAATTGCTTCTAGCAACTACATCGGCAACATCGCGCATTTTTTCTAACGACATTGCCACAGCAATTAAATCGCGCCCATTTGCCGTGCCCGCGCCGATGCGACTGCACAGACGTTCGATATCATAGATTTGACTGAGGCAACTTCGCAGGTTCTTGCGTAAAGAATGCTGCTTGTATAGCTCGGCAATCGTATCTAGGCGTTCATTAATAGCCTCGATATCCTTTAGTGGTTGCAATAGCCAACGGCGCAAAGCACGGCTACCCATGCCTGTCGTCGTCTTATCTAAAGCCCAGAGCAAGGAACTATAAAAAGTACCATCCCGAACGGTTTGGGTAATTTCTAAATTGCGGCGCGTTTGGTTATCGAGGATTAGGTAATCAGCGATCGCATAGGTGGATATTCCCTGCAATGGCATTTTGATGCTTTTTTGGGTGGATTCAAGATATTCTAAAATCCCCCCTGCGGCTCTAATGGCTAAGGGCAAGGATTGACAGCCAAATCCCTCCAGCGATCGCACTCTGAAGGTATTGAGAATGCGCTGTTTTGCCTCGGCTAGGGCAAAAGGAGCTTGCGATCGCGGCGTATAACAAAAGCTATCGGGCAAGGTGCTATAGGGTTCGGGCAGGGCAGATTTTTCCTTGGGGGCAATCCCTTCCCAAAAGATGCTGGGCTTATCCGATCGCGAACCACGAAATAATTGGGGATTGGGGACATCAATGGGAATGAGAACTTCCGCAGGTTGTAACCGCAATAGTTCCTGAATTAAATGTTCCGTACTATTTAGCTGGGTTACGGAAAATTCACCCGTCGAAATATCGGTATATGCCAGACCCCAGTTTTCGCCCCCATTGGCGATCGCTACTAAAAAATTATTTTGTTTTACTGCCAGCATCCCCTCTTCGATCACGGTTCCAGGGGTAATGACTCTGGTAACTTCGCGGCGGACTAGCCCCTGCGCCTCCGAGGCTGCCTCCATCTGGTCGCACACAGCGATCGAATAGCCTTTCTCAACCAATTGATTGGCATAGCGATCGAGGGCATGGTGGGGGATACCCGCCATCGCAATTCGTCCAATCGCCTTACCGCCATCGCGTCCAGTTAATACCAATTCCAATTCCCGCGAAATTAGTTCTGCATCTTCAAAAAACGCCTCAAAAAAATCCCCCAACCGATACAACATCACCGCATGGGGATATTGCTCTTTCATTTCGATATAGTGCAGCATCATGGGGGTGAGGGCTGTGCGATTGACTTGAGCCGACGACAGAACTAATTCAGCCATTCAAATTTTGGTCTTAAACAATGTATCCAACCTATTGTAAACGCCATTTTGTATCTTCTCTGTATCTTCATTGCGGTCTATAGCAATCCCATATCAAACCCGAAAGATGAGTGGCGGCGCTTCGCGCCGCCACTCATCTTTCGGGTTTGATGCGTCCTCGTGATGCCCCATCGTCCATCTAGCGATCGCCATATGCTGTTTTTTGACTGCGCTGAACTACTTATATCTAGCTATACCCTATAATCAGAGGGTAATTATTCATGGCTTGGATCTAGGTGGCACTTAAGTTTAAATTTGCGATCGCCTCCGATTTGCACATCGCATTGCCCCACACTATTTGGCATCACCCCTCGCGATTTCACCTTGTGGAGTACAGCATCCCAGCTTTTGAAGAAGTGCTGTCGCAAATCGCTCACCTAGATATAGACTTTCTTCTGTTACCGGGGGATCTGACCCAGCATGGGGAACCAGAAAACCATCAATGGCTATCGGAAAGACTGGCGCAACTTCCCTATCCTGTCTATGTGATCGCGGGCAATCATGATGTACCCAGACCCGAAACCTTCGATCAATTTACTCCTCACTATACTAATTTTGGTTTTAAGTCTGGCAAGAGCGAACCCCGCAAGCTCTACTATGAATGCGAAGTATTGCCCAAGGTGCGTTTAATAGGATTAAATTCCAATCAGTTTGATGCTGAAGGTCAGCAGATTGGCTGGATTGATGATGAGCAATTAATCTGGTTGGAATCCATTCTCGAAAATCAGGATTACGAACTGAATTTAGTAACGATTCATCATAATGTACTGGAACATATGCATGACCAGTCCTGTAATGCGCTCGGACAGCGCTACATGCTCGGTAATGCCGATCGCCTATGTCAAATTTTACGGGCAAAGGTACAGTTGATCTTTACGGGGCATCTCCATGTACAGGATATTGCCTATAGCGATCGCTATGATCTCTATGACATTACTACTGGCTCTCTAGTTAGTTTTCCCCATCCCTATCGGATTCTTAGCTATAGCTCCGATGATTCAGGCGATCGCCTAGAGATCGAATCATTTCGCGTCAAATCCATTCCCGAACAACCCGATCTTCTACATTTTTCGCGGGAATGGATGGGCGATCGATCGCACCCCTTCGTCCTGAGATTACTCACCCATGCCCCTCTCCATCTCCCGATCGAAATTGCCGAAACCCTCACGCCCGAGCTGCGATATTTCTGGGCTTACATTGCCGATGGCGATGCCAAATTTGAGTTCCCCAACTTTCCACCGATCGCCAAAAAATACTTTGAAGCCTTCAGCGATGTTCCGCCCAAGGATAATAATATTACCCTCGCGCTGAGAAGCCATAATCAAACCGAATAGAGAGTTGCGGCGCGAAGCGCCGCAACTCTCTATTCAGTTTGATGTCCTAACTTAAGTGACTATAGCTATATAATCAAACCGAATTTACTCGAATCTACTCAAATCTACTCAAATTTACTATTTTTGCCATGCCATCTAATCTCTTTGACAACCTCAGTCGCCGCAAGTTTATCGGACTTTCTACTCTGTTTTTGCTCGGAGCCTGTGGAGCCCAAACAACGTCATCTAACTCTTCAGGTAAAAACAAAGTCGTATTTTGGACGATGCAATTAAAACCACAATTTGATAAATACATGGCGGATTTGATTGCAGGATTTCTCAAGGAAAATCCGACGGCGGAAGTGGAGTGGGTGGATATTCCTTGGGGAGAAATGGAAACTAAAATTTTGAGTTCTGTAGCGGCAAAAACGGCTCCCGATGTCGTGAATCTAAATCCGCAGTTCGCCTCTAAACTAGCAGAAAAAAAAGCATTGGTGGATATGGAGAAAGCCATATCAGCAGCCGATAAAGCCACCTATTTCCCGAATATCTGGAAGGCAAATCAACTGGATAATACCACCTTTGGCTTGCCTTGGTACGTGGCAACGGATATCACCATTTACAATCGGGCTCTATTTGAAAAGGCTGGTTTAGATCCTGCCAAGCCTCCTAAAACCTTTGAAGAACTTACCAAGGTTGCGGAACAGATTAAGGCAAAAACTGGGAAATATGCATTTATGCTGACTATGGATGGTGGGCAAGTCTTAGAAGCGATGGTACAGATGGGAATGAAGTTGCTCGATCCTAATGGTAAAGCTGCATTTAACGATGCGGCGGGCAAGGCTGCCTTTGACTATTGGGTAAATCTCTTTGAGAAGCAATTAATCCCTCGCGAAATCTTGACTGAAGGGCATCGGAAAGCAGTAGAACTCTATCAGTCGGGAGAATTAGCAATTTTATTGTCGGGTCCCCAGTTCTTGCAAACGGTTACCCTCAATGCCCCAGCTATCGCTAAAGTCACCGATGTGGGCGCTCAAATTACTGGCTCAACGGGTAAAAAGAGTGCGGCGGTGATGAATGTCTCCGTGCCCACAACCTCCACCAATCAAGCTCTAGCCGTCAAATTTGCCCTCTATATAACCAATGCGGGAAATCAGCTTGCTTTTTCTAAGGTTGAGAATTCATTACCTTCAACGACTAAGAGCGCTGGCGATCCCTATTTCACCGAGGTCGCTAAAGATGCACCGCTAAGCGATCGCGCTAGAGTTATTAGTGCCTCACAACTGTCTCAATCAGAAGTATTAATTCCACCTGCGAAGGATATTGAGAAACTGCGGAAAATTATTTACGAAGAGTTACAACTTGCCATGCTCAAGGAAAAAACCAGTGATAAAGCGATCGCCACTGCTGCGGAACGTTGGAATTCACTGTAAAGTCAAGAGAAGGGCGGTGCAAAGCGCTGTCCTTCTCTTCTTGGGTTTAGCTATCTCTGGTGTTGCTATATCAGTAATAACCAGTTCAGCATGATTAAAAACTAAAACCTAGACGAGCGTTACGCTCGTCTAGGTTTTATACCAATTCCCAAAAGTGTGGCAACACTTTTGGGAATTAAAACCCAAATCCAGTAAGGGTTTTAAAATCACAAAATGGCATAGCCATTTTGTGATTTGGTATTACTTATACTTAGAAGGCATTTTAGAATGAAATGTTTTACTAGAGCTAGCTCACATTTGCCAATGCAATTTTTGAGTCATTGGAGGAAGCCGTGCTAACCAGTCCCGAATATTCACCACTATAGTTAGTAAATTCAGATGCTGATCTACGAATCTTCGATAGACGAATTTGCCAATCGGAAATCTGGGCATAGCTGAGGTGATGAGTATTGCAAGTTGGTGTCCATAGACCTCCCCACACGCAGGAATCTTCAAATTGCAGCAAACCTAGCTTACGTAAGTTATGGGATTGAGGAGTTCCAGGTAAGGGTGCAATACTATAGCAAGCAATCTGAAACTCAACTTTAGGGTTGATCGCTACTAGTTCATCCACAAGCTCAGAGATCGCTTCCTCAAGACGCAACAAATCATCAATATCATCATCAGGTAGTCCAATAATGATGCCATAAGCGATGACAGGTACTCCAGTTCTGACAACCGATTTCATCAATGTACAATGCTCTTGCCAAGGTAGGAGTTTCTTATATGATTCTCGTCCAAAAACGGGACGTTCAGCAGGAATATAGGCTAAAGGACAACCAACTTTTCCATTCCAACCAAATAGTGCTTCAATCAATTCTTCATCAGGGCTGAGATCAGTACTTTCATAGTTACGACCAGCACCTAAAGTTGTTTTCCTAAGTTCTAAACCATTCGGCCACATGAGCGAAATTCCCATCTCCCGCGCTCCGTTGGTAATTTCGAGGATCTCATCTCGTCCCCCTGGAAATAATGTTCGCGCAAGGAACTGATCAGAACCGATATTAATGGAAACAGCTCCCGCTTCTTTTTGAATTTCTAACCATTTGAGCGCTGTTTTGGGAGTCATTCTTCGATAGCCAGTACCATAGGTCGGTGTCATACAAAAATCACAGGTGCGATCGCAACCAATATCAGCCACTAAAGAACCGATTGGCACTAGTCCTTGAACATTAGGGAGTATCCCTAAACATTCTCGTGCCACTTCCACCGAGGGTAATGCCCATTCTTCAGGACTTTTGGCTTTAGTTTTCCTTGCATATTGTTTGCCATCTGCCAACACTACCCCCGTGAGGTCTTCTCGTGGAGTTTTTCCCAATACATAGTCAAAAATTGCCCAATTAGCAGCTCCAGATTTATCTAAAACTACTGCGGCTGCACCAGCCTGTAAGTAGTGATGAGGTTCCGCTACTGCATCGGAACCACCAACAACAATTGGGCGTTTTCCCTTAGCTAAATGTTCAATCAGTAAACAACTGACTTGACGATCTTGGGAGAAATTCACTGTAATGCCCCAAGCATCAAATGACTGTGGATCGAGAGCAAAAATATTACCCCCTACAAATGTTTTCCGTAGAGTCATCCCTTTCCAAAAGATCTGGCCAAATTCTTCGCTATAGTCCCCATCTCTGAGGTTGACTAATTGAGCATCAAATCCTCCCGCTCGCAAGTCAGAAATCAAAACTTGTTTACTAATTAAAGAACGATGTCTATATAACGAAGTCCAATTTTTACCTTCTGCATCGTATAGTCCTGTTGCTGGAACTTCTATTAATCCAATTGTCGGCTGTTTTTTATCTATCATAAAATTCGTACTAACTTTACTTGTAGGTTTACCTTATTGTATTCTCTAATCTAAATTTGTATTAAATGATTTAAATTGTAAGAAAAGTTAATTCTTAGTAATTATTTAGAAATCATGAGTCTAGTCAGATAATCGGATAGAATCCACATCTTGTACTAACAAAACTATACAAATCTTAAAACTCGTGATGCTTGAGATGTATTTTAAAAAAATATTTATGCAAAACCAAATGACTAATATAGAAACAGAGACTAGAAGTAAATATTCTCATTAAAAACTATATAAAGTTGAGAGATAAGCTACTTCCACCATGGGCTTCTGGTACTAGTAAAAGTATTATAAATACGGCAATTCAAGATTTAAATTCTCCTAAAATAATTTCTCTTAAAGTAAAATCAGGAAAATTTTGTTCCTTAACCTTAATTACCCTAACATTAAATTTATCTCTCCAATTCTTATTCTTTTTGAGCGATTTTTAATTAGAAATCCTATCCCAAAAAAGAAATGGAACCTACCATATAGTGCAGTAATGCCTGAAACTCAAAAAGTATTTCAATATCTTTCAGGAATAAATAAAAAAGCTGTTGGAGTAAAATACATATAGCTACAACCTTGATAAAGAACTTAATTTCAGTTAGAAAATTAAGGATTTTTCTCATACTTAAATAAGTCTTGCACTATATATTCAGTTGAGATACAGAGTTGATTTCGACAACCATATATAGCAATCCTAAAGGGTTTGTGGAAGCGCACCCCGAAGGGGTGCGCTTCCACAAACCAAAAAATCTACAAATGATTTAGGACTGCTATATCTGAATTGTTACCTAAAACTAAAGTTAATAGAATAAAACAAACAGAAGTAACACTAGTCGTCAATAACTATATTTTATTCTATATAGGACTTTCGCATTGGATAGGTGTGGCGCGGGCAAAGCCCGCGCCACACCTATCCAAAATCCAGTAAACTCGTTAGCTTTGCATAAGTCCTACAGGTAAATATCGCAGACTGAGCAAGGATTATGGATTTTACGAGAATACCTCAGGGGCGTTTATCTATATAGCTTTGATCCGCAAAATGCTTAGAAATCTTACGGCTGTCAATTCTTAAATGCTTTCTTAACTACTTACGAATTCACAAAAGTGTGACAACTCTTTTGTGGATTAAAATTTGTGGATTAAAAACCAAAACCAGTAAGGGTTTTCAAAGCTCAAAATGGTGTAGCCATTTTGAGCTTTGGTATAAAGTATGGAACAAAGAATTGAGCTTGTTAATTTTCTTAGTAGATTTTGAGGATTTCCTAACAACTGCGCTAGATTAGCATCAGTTCTGAAAGTGGTATCTTACCCGTGAAAAAGCTATTTAGGATTCAGGATGTTTGCCCAAGCTTAGGTCAGAAATTTTGGCAACGATCGCTTATTTCAGGTGCAGCGATCGCCATGCTGGGTATCTTGGGGTTGCCAACAATCCTCACCCACGATGCAGCGATCGCCCAATCAATTTCCCAGAAAGATAACGCCGCCAATACGCGATCGCAACCGCTCCAACTGATGCAAGCAGGCGAGCTTAGCTTTCCACTGTGGGTATGGGTGATTGGCGGTGTCGTGATTGTATTTATATTTCTGCCCCAGATGGGATGGATTTTAGGGCTCATCGTTGTCGGTGAAAGAGAAGTCGGCATCGTGGTTAAGAAATTCTCATTGCGTGGCGATTTACCTCCAGGACAACTCGTCGCCCTCAATGGTGAAGCTGGATATCAAGCCGACACCCTCGCTCCTGGTTGGCATTTTGGCTTTTATCCTTGGCAATATAGCGTTCGCAAAGAATCCGTAGTGGTGATCCCCCAAGGCGAAATCGGCTTAATTATTGCCAACGATGGTAAATCGATTCCTCCTGATCGCATTTTAGGTAAAACTGTCCCCTGCGACAATTTCCAAAACGCGCGCGAATTTCTCCTTGCGGGTGGGGAAAAGGGAAGACAGTTAGGAATCCTCACCGCAGGAACCTATCGAGTCAATACGGCGCTATTTACAATTATTACTTCTGCTAATGCGGCTGCCAATGGGATGTCTCCATCGGAACTAAAACTCTATTCCGTCGCCACCGAAAAAGTCGGCATTGTCACCACATTAGATGGAACGCCGATTGAGACAGGGGCGATCGCAGGAGCGATTATTCCCGAACATGACAACTTTCAAAACGCGCAACTATTCATCAATGGCGGCGGTCGGCGCGGCTTGCAGGAGCAGGTTATTCTATCGGGTTCATGGAACCTCAATCCTTGGTTCGTTCAGATCGAACAGGTAAAAATGACCGATATTCCCATTGGATATGTCGGCGTGGTGATTTCCTTTGTTGGCGGCGCTCAAGATGATGTTAGTGGCGCTTTATTTACCCACGGACATTTGGTGAATGTCGGCGATAAAGGGGTATGGATCGAACCGCTTTATCCTGGTAAACATCCATTAAATACCCATATTATGAAAGTGGAACTCGTGCCCACTACCAATATTGTTCTAAACTTCAGCGATCGCACCGAAGAACATGGCTATGACTCCAAGCTGAGAGCCTTAAATGTCCGTTCTAACGATGGCTTTGCCTTTAATTTAGAGGTCGCACAGATCATTCACGTAGGAGCCTTAGATGCCCCTAGGGTGATTTCGCGTGTGGGTTCGATGCAAAACCTCGTCGATCATGTACTCCGTCCAACCGTAGGTAACTACTTCCGCAATTCCGCACAGGCCTATACGGTGTTGGATTTCTTGATCGCCCGTAGCGATCGCCAAGCAGAAGCAGCCGATTTTATTCGTACCGCCATGCAAGCCTATGATGTCCAAGCAGTAGATACTCTTCTCGGACAGATCGAACCACCCGAAACTCTGATGCAAACCCTCACCGATCGCAAAATTGCCGAAGAACAACGCAAGACCTACGAAGTGCAGCGCATCTCCCAAACGCAACGCCAAGAACTCGTTCGCGAGACATCCCTTGCGGATATTCAAAGAGAAGTAGTTACCGCCGAACAAGGGGTACGCATTGCCGAGCTGCAAGCTAGCGCCAAGGTCAAAGAAGCGGCTGGTGAAGCCGAATCTATCCGCGTCACAGGTGAAGCAAAAGCCGATGCCTATCGAGCTGGAGTCGATGCCCTCGGCGGCAGTTCCTACGTTGCCTTGCAATTAATGCAAACTATCGGCGATCGCAATGTGCGCGTTGTCCCCGATGTTGCCGTCAATGGTAGCGATCGGGGTGGAGGCTTACTCGATGGCGTATTAGGTATGCTGCTCTGGAATCAAAACAAAGAAGCCAAGGAGGAAAAAAGCGATCGCTTAACGAGGCTACCCTAAGTTCACGAACAGAAAGCCAAAAGCTAATTGCTAATTGCTAATTGCCAAAAGCTAAAAGCCAAAAGCTAATTGCCAAAAGCCAAAAGCCAAAAGCTAATTGCTATAATTACCAAACTGACAAATTTTTGAATAGTCTAGGTAGTCATTGAGCGTGCCAAAAGTCGGGATTATATATAACGACGCAAAGCCTGTCGCTGAACGTGTAGGTTTGGATATGAAGTCGTGGCTAGAAAAGCGTGGGATCCAGACAGTGATGGCGACTGGAAATGGCGGTATTTTGGGCTATGGCAAACCCGATGCTCCCGTTTGTCATACCTTAATCGAAAGTTTAGTCCCCATCGGCTTCGATCGCGACTTAATGTTTGTGGTTGCCCTTGGAGGTGACGGTACTGTACTCTCCGCCTGCCGTCAGATCGCCCCCCTCGGTTTACCCGTCTTAAATGTAAATACAGGGCATATGGGATTTTTGACCGAAACCTACCTAACCGATTGGGAAGAAGCAGTTTCGCAAATCGTGGAAGGTAACTACGTTGTCGAACAGCGATCGATGATGACGGTGCGCGTTTACGATAACAAAGGACTGCTCTGGGAAGCCCTATCGTTAAACGAAATGGTATTGCATCGCGAACCCTTGACCAGTATGTGTCACTTTGAAGTGCAGATTGGTCGCCATTTACCCGTTGATATTGCGGCGGATGGCGTGATTATTTCTACACCTACAGGCTCAACCGCCTATGCGCTTTCAGCAGGAGGTCCCGTCATTGAGCCAGGAATTCCCGTATTTCAACTTATCCCCATCTGTGCCCATTCCATGGCATCACGAGCTTTAGTCTTTGCCAATACGGAGAAGGTAATTGTTACCCCTGCTAATCGACATCGGTTGGTGTTGGTTGTTGATGGTAATGCGGGATGTTACGTCTATCCTGACTATCGGGTTGAAGTCGAACGATCGCAATATCCTGCGAGGTTTATTCGCTTACAGAAAGGTGAATTTTTCAAGGTATTACGCGAAAAGTTAGGTTGGGGACTGCCACATATTTCTAAGCCAAATCTGGGCGAATTAGCTTAAAATTCATAAAGCTAGAGAGGTACGCCTTGCTAGCTTTATAAGCTTAGTAACAGGTCGCTATGAGCCAAAGTCTCAACTTTGCAAACCAAGATTTACGCGATCGCTCCTTCAAGGGCAAAAATCTAGTCGGTGCTAATTTTAGCGGTGCTGATATTCGTGGGTGTAATTTTTGCCGCTCTCAACTCAAAGCAGCTAATTTTGCAAATGTGCGAGCGGGCAAAAGTCAGCGGCAAGCGGCGATCGCCAGCGTAGTCTCGTTTGTAATGGCGTTGATGTTTGCGGGTACGGCGACGATCTCTACTATTTTGCTGGTTGCCTTCTCCCTTTCTTTCATTTTTGGGGCAACGATTATCAATCAAGCCACAGTTTATTGGGTGGCAATCGTGGCGATCGTCGTATTTGCGGTTAGCTTTGCGGTTAGTTTTACGGCTAGCTTTGCGATCTCTAGCTCCAAGGGCACGGTCATAGCAATTCCTATTTCCCTTGTTGTGGCTTTTGGATCAGGTTTCTTTGGCTCCACCTTCACCAAAATATTGGTTTCTGGTGCTTTTAACGCGATCGCAGGTTCACTACGGTTTAATCCGTTTACGGCAATATTAATATTTTTAGCGATCGAGCCATTACAGATTTTTGGGAGTCTTTACTTGTTTCGTTTGGCAATTAATACATGGCGCACTACCACAGGCACTAAGTTTCAGTATGCCGATCTCACTAAAGCCTCCTTTCATAGCGCGACCTTGGTTAATTGCGATTTCTCCAAAGCGATCGTCAACGATGTCGATTGGGAACAAGCACAGATCTCCCGTTGCAAGTTATAAATAATACCAAGTTACAGCGCTTTACACTCAAACCCAATAGAGAGTTGCGGCGCGAAGCGCCGCAACTCTCTATTGGATTTGTTTTTTGTCCTAACATTACTGACTATAGCTATAAAACCTAAAAGATAGATGGCACTAAGCGCCACCTATCTTTTAGGTTTTGCAAGGAAGTTGCTTGGCAACTTCCTGTTTGCGATTTATTCGTCTTCCGCAAACTGATATCGGAAAAGATCCTTAGGATCTGGTTCGGGAGAAGTTTCCGCAAAGCGGACACATTCCTCAACTACATCGCGAATCTTTTTATCAATGTCTTTCAACTGGCTTTCAGTTACTAAACCATGCTCAAGCACACGACTAGCGAAGATTTTAATCGGATCGCGTCCGAACCATTTATCCTTGTCTTCTTTACTGCGTAGTTCGTCGGGGTCGGCTAGAGAATGTCCTCTAAAACGATAGGTCATACATTCTAAAACCGTAGGACCTTCGCCAGCACGGGCGCGACGGACGGCTTCTTGAGCATATTCGCGTACGGATAGCACATCCATACCATCCACCTCAAATCCTGGCATTCCAAAGGCTTCGGCTTTTTTATGAATCCGCACATCGGAAGTAGCTCGATGATGCTTCATCCCGATCGCCCAATCATTATTTTCAATGACAAAAATAATTGGTAATTTCCACAGAGCCGCCATATTGAGGGTTTCGTAGAACTGCCCGTTATTACTTGCGCCATCGCCAAAGAAACAAGCGGTAACTTGGTCGGCATTCGGATCGCCCATTACCTCACGGCGATATTTTGACTGAAACGCTGCACCCGAAGCTACGGGAATGCCTTCAGCCACAAAAGCATAGCCACCCAAAAAGTTATTCTTAGCGGAGAAGATATGCATAGAGCCACCACGACCCTTACTGCATCCTGTTTCCTTCCCAAAAAGCTCTGCCATTACCTCATTTGCCGTGACACCCGCACTGAGGGCGTGAACGTGGTCGCGGTAGGTACTGCATACATAGTCATCGGGACGCATGGCTTTGATTACGCCAGAAGCTACCGCTTCTTGACCATTGTACAAATGCACAAACCCGAACATTCTTCCGCGATAATACATTTCAGCGCACTTGTCCTCAAAAGTGCGTCCCAATACCATATCTTCGTAAATGGTTAGGGCTTCGCCTGTGGTGATATTGGGTTTAGAAGTCGAAACAGTCGCAACAGTGTCTTGAGGCATCGATTCAGTAAGTGGGCTAATCGTTAAATTTTTCTTTTGCTAGTCTAGCAGCGATTGACGACGGCAACATAGGGATAGTCGGGGCAAGACAATTAGGTGTAGTTTTTAATTCCCAAAAGTGTGACAACACTTTTGGGAATTGGTATAAACCCCCAAAAGCTGTAGCGCACGCTGCGCGTGCGCTACAGCTTTTGGGGTTTATATTTAATTGTACCCAGCTACTAATACCAAATTACAAAATGGCGTAGCCATTTTGTAATTGTAAAACCCTTACTGAGTTTGGTTTTCAATTCCCAAAAGTGTAGCCACACTTTTGGGAATTGGTATAACATGAGTTCGGGATAATTTAAAACGGGCTTCGAGAAAGGGTTTGCGTAGCAAACCCTTTCTCGAAGCCCAAAAGTAAAAGCCTTGCGTAGCAAGGCTTTTACTTTTGGGCTTTTAAAATTTGCCAGCTTAACCCGAACTGACGTTAGTTAACTAAGTTTGGCTAAAAACTTCAAAAAAGCCTGTGTCCTTGGGGTGAGTAATTTTTTTCGATAGGCCTCGGCAGCTTTTTTGATGGCATCCGCTTGGGTTGGATAGGCATGAATCACGCTCGAAAGTTGATTCAGCCCTTTTTTGGCGACGATCGCTAAGGTAATTTCACTAATCATCTCGCCCGCATGACGGGCTACGATGGTTGCGCCTAAAATGCGATCGGAGCCACGCTGATGCAAAATTTTGACAAAGCCATCGGTTTCGCCATCGTAAATAGCGCGATCGACCCCACTAAAGGGAATTTTAATCTGTTCGGTTTCTAAACCCAGTTTATCGGCTTCACTGACAGACAAACCGACATGGGCAATCTCTGGATCCGTAAAGGTGACCCAAGGCATTACCAAATCGCTCAGTTTGCTTCTCCCCAAACCAAAGGGAGAGAACAGCGTATTCTTAATAACAATTCTTGCCGCCGCATCCGCAGCATGGGTAAATTTCCAATCCATACAGATATCGCCTGCGGCGTAGATATGGGGGTTGCTGGTTTGGAGATAGTCATCAATGAAAACCCCTCGCCGTTGATCATATTTCACGCCTACAGCTTCGAGATTTAGTCCTTCCACATTGGGCGATCGCCCCACCCCAATCAGAATTTCATCAACTTCTATGTCTCGCAGGGTTCCGCTTTGCTGATAACTAATGATTTTGCCCGTAGGCGTTTTGGCAACTCGCTCGATCGCACAGTCCAAAACGACATTTAATCCCTCTTCCGTAAATTTCTGCTGCAAAATTTCCGACGCATCGGGATCTTCGCGATCTAATAAACGTGAATTTTTATGTAATAAAGTCACTTCACAGCCTAAGCGCTTAAAAGCCTGTGCTAATTCACAACCGATCGCGCCGCCACCAATTACGGCCAGTCGTTTGGGGCGATCGCTAATTGTAAAAATTGTTTCGTTCGTTAGGTAGCCGACTTCCGCCAGTCCTGAGATTTTTGGTGTCGTTGCCCTTGCCCCAGTGGCAATGACAGCTTTTTTAAAGCGGAGCTGTCGCTCGCCAACGGCGATCGCCCGATCATTGGCTGGGGAGTTAATAAATCTCGCTTCTCCAAAAAATACATCCACACCAAGCTGGCGAAAGCGATCGGCCGAGTCATGGACGCTAATTTTCGACCGAATTTTCCGCATTCTTGCCATCACCGCCGCAAAATCGATGTCGATACCAGCAGCCGAGTTAATCCCCAAGGGAGCTGCCGCAAGGATATCCGCCACCGCCCGCGACGAGCGGATGAGGCATTTAGAGGGGACACAGCCCACATTCAAGCAATCTCCGCCCATCAAGTTTTTTTCAATTAGGGCTACTTTTAAGCCCAGTCCCAATCCTGCGGCTCCAGCCGCCACCACTAAGCCTGCTGTCCCTGCTCCTATGACGACTAGATCGTAGCTCGCCGCAGGTTCGGGATTAACCCAGTCCAGCGGGCGCACTTTATCAATCAAATCACGATTATATCGATCCACTGGCTGCATGAATTCGGCATAGCGATCGACATCTGGAGAAGGAGAGAATTGGCTCATGACTGGGTTATTAATTAGCTAGGTAGTTAGGAGATTAAAATTTTAGGAATCTTCACGGGTGTACCACCATGCCCATGCAATCAATACCGCCTGTAGTGGTAAGCGTCCCCAACGCAGGAAATCTGAATCAGGAATACCATCAAGGGAAATACGGTTAACTGCCATATTGATATTTGCTGGAAATACCGCCACAAATAATGCGATCGCACCCCAAGCGGCAGCAATACTGACCGAGGGTAAGAGCAAACCAATCCCCCCTAAAATTTCAAATACACCACTAATGTAAACCAGTGCCAAGGGATAGGGTAAAAATGACGGAACGATCTTGACAAAGGGATTGGGCATTAACCAATGGAGAGTGCCTGCGGCAATCAAGAATAGGGATAAGACCACTCGTAGGAATAATTTAACTGGTTTAACCGATTTAATTACGAATTTAATTACGAGCATTTCAAAATAGTTTTAGTTGTTGAGGGGGTGGAGCCAGACGATCCCAAGGTAAGGCGGGGACGGACACATTGGCTTTTTCTAACATTTCCTGAAAATATTTAGCATTGTGCGGCGATCGCTCTTCGAGCGGACAATGCATGAAGAAATAAATTTGGGTGTCTTGGGCTAGCCATTCTTGCAAGTAGGTTAGCCATTCTTGCCAAAAGCGGATATTGAAATTGCGTTCGGGATGACTGATAAAGCGAACGATACTAAAGGGCGCAGTTACTACGGGCTGTAAAGGTAATTTGGGTTTGCGGCGTTCCTGTTTCACTGGGGCAGCTAGAGCGGGATCGATCGCCTCCCCCAAGGGCAGATCGTAGATAGGACGCGAATCGAGGAGTACTCGTCCCATACCCAGTTTTCTTAACAGCCTATTTAAGCGATCGCCAGCCAACCCTTTAAACCAATCACCATGCCTTACCTCTAACGCTATTTGATATCGATCGCGGGGCAAAGCTTGGAGGAAATTTTCTAAATCCGTAAAGTTAGCGGGACTATAGCTAGGAGGTAACTGCACGAATACCACGCCCAAGCGATTGCCCAAGCTAGAAATTAAATCTAAAAATTGGTATGACTGCTCAATAAATGGCACTAATAAACCATTGTGGGTGAGATGCTTCGGAAATTTCGGACAAAATCGGAAATTGGGAGGGGTATCCTTTGCCCATCGTTCGAGCGTTTGGCGATCGGGTAGCGAATAAAAAGTCGAGTTTACCTCCACCGTTATCAGGCGATCGCTATAAAGTTGCAGCAACTTCTCAGAACGGCTCCCTTGGGGGTAAAAATCACCAACCCATCCCTTATAAGCCCAAACTGCACAACCTAAATAAAATTGAGAGTTCATATTTTTTAAAGCGTCTCGCCAGAATTCGAGGCATACATGGCATACATGGCATAGCACACATAAAGAGGCGGCACTATGTGCCGCCTCTTTAATTATCCAAAATTATCCAAAAATGAGATAGGAAAACGCAAGGCGCTTCCGCTTACTTTTACTTAATTTGACTGAGTAGCTGTTTAATCGTTTTGATTAATTCAGGTGGGTGATAAGGCTTGGTTAGGTAAGCATCAGCCCCCTGCTTCATACCCCAGTACTTATCAAATTCCTCACTTTTGGTTGTACACATAATTACGGGTACATCCTTCGTAGAGGCATTATTTTTGATCCATCGGCATAGCTCATAGCCATTCATTTTCGGCATAACTACGTCGGTGACAACTAAATCGGGAGTTACTGCTTTTAGTCTTTCGACTGCTTCAGCACCGTCATTAGCTTCTATAACTTCTATGCCATTTTGTTTTAAATGTGCCGAAACCATCTCCAACACCATTGAACTATCGTCCACTACGAGGACTTTTACCATAACTGCCTTCCTGCTTTTCCTGTTGTGCCTTAGCGTAAATCTTCGTCAACATCCAACCCTTTAGAAAATTGGAATAATTTAGAGAGATAAATCGCTACAGCAATCATAAAATTTTCAAAACCCTAAACATGCGATAAGGTCATGAATATTACCTAATCAACATTATCTGTTTTTCGATCGCGTCTTTACAGAATTATTGATTCAAGTCTAGCTAATCAATGAAAATATTGATGTAGTTGACAGTATACCAGAATGAATCTTGGTTAGAGCGGGATGACAAGGGTTAAGTAGGTTAATCCTTAGCAAGTTAATGCAAGTTAATACTTTGCAAAGGAGCGACTGGGAGGGGCGGTAAATTGGGGTGGGCGATCGCTATTATTAGTTGGAGGCTGTGGTCTAAGGGGCAATCGGGACAAAGCCTCTGGATTAAAACGATAACCAATATTACGCACGGTTTGAATCAAATTTGGTTGTTGCGGATCGACCTCTAATTTTTTTCGCAATGATAAAACATGGGTATCTACGGTACGCGGATTGTTAATTTCATCGGGCCAAGCCTTTTGCAAAAGCTCCGCGCGACTTAAGGCTAGCCCTTCAGATTGGGCAAGCACATAGAGCAAACTAAATTCCTGTGGCGTTAAATCGATCGCATTACCCTTGAGCCTGACTTGTCTTTGGACAAGATCAATTTTGAGGACTCCATAATCCAAACAAGCGGGTGGCGCAGATGTGCGTAATCTGCGGGTTAAAGCTTCTACCCTTGCCAAAAACTCCTGCATTCCAAAGGGTTTTGTCAAATAGTCATCAGCGCCAGCTTTTAAACCTTCGACGATGTCAGATTCATTGGTACGCGATGAAATGATAAATATCAAAGAACTTCTTTGCTTATGTAACCAACGGCATAGTTCCACACCATCCCCGTCAGGCAAATCAGTACTCAAAATTACCAAGCTGGGCTGTTGTTTTTGAAATACCAGCTTAGCTTGCTGACAACTCACAGCCTGAAATACCGAATAGCCTATCTGCTGCAAATGCCAACCCAAGAGAGAGGCAAGATTCGGATTACCTTCTACAATTTCTATACTGATCGGGATCAAAGAAATACTCTCCTGCCGAGTAATGCCTATAGCTCTCGGATTATGAGTCTGCATAATAACCCACAGGCAAGCTGGATTTTGTAGCTGTAATTACTCTCTCTATACCGATTCAACGCCCCACCCTATACTCCCAATACCCTAGAGCAGTTCTGTCTTCATTATCGATCTTCATTATTTAGCTATCGTCAAATAGTTGTCAAATATAAGCAGCTAAACACAATTATACCAATTCCCAAAATGGCGTTGCCATTTTGGGAATCTCAAAACCTTACTGGGTTTGGTGTTTAATTCACAAAAGTGTTGTCACACTAATACCAATTCACACGTGAATTGGTATTAGATATAAAAGCCCAAAACCTGTGGCGATCGCGAAGCGATCGCCACAGGTTTTGGATCTGATTTTTAATTATGCAACAGCTACTTATCAGGAAATAAATCCCAAATCAGAATTGTGGCGCGAAGTACCACATCTCTCTTTTCGGTTTTGATTTTGTTTTAAGATGACTGGCAAAAGCTATAAAAACTTAGAAATCCGATTACAAATCCAGTGACTTACCGAAATCCTGTACCGACGGTTGATATCATCATTGCCCTGCGCGATCGCCCCGATCGACCTATTGTGTTAATCGAGCGGCTCAATCCACCCCATGGCTGGGCGATCGCTGGGGGATTTGTGGATTATGGCGAACGCCTTGAAGATGCCGCCAGAAGGGAAGCAGAGGAGGAGACGAGCTTAAAAGTGGAGTTAATCGATTTGCTAGGGATCTATTCTGACCCCAGTCGTGATGAGCGCTTACATACGGTCAGTGCGGTGTATATGGCTGAGGCAGAAGGCGAACCCCAAGCCCATGACGATGCTAAATCGGTTGGTGTTTTTGCTGCTTGGCAAATGCCAAAGCAGCTATGTTTCGATCACGCTCAAATCCTAGAGGATTACTGGCGCTATCGTACCTATGGCATCCGCCCCCCCCTATTCGGTAAGTAGCGCTTCGCGCCGCCTTACTTACCGCGCTTTGCGCTACGGCAGTTTTTACGTGATCAAAAAAAGTTTGCTGAAGGTGTTGACAATATTTCTATTCCTTGTGTATATTAATAAAGGTCAAGAACACGCCCCCATCGTCTAGAGGCCTAGGACACCTCCCTTTCACGGAGGCGACGGGGATTCGAATTCCCCTGGGGGTATTCTTGAAAGACAAAAAAGCCCTTGCATTGCAAGGGCTTTTTTGTTGCTTAATAATTCCTTTAAAGCAAAAGCAATAGGAAGGGCAACCCTACATTTTTATATAGCTGCCGCCAGTCTTGTGAGGACATAAAGCCCAAAATAGTGTTGCCGCGCGGAGCGCGGCAACACTATTTTGGGCTTTATAGCTAGAAAAAAGATGAGTGGCGGCGCAGAGCGCCATCACTCATCTTTTTTCTAGCTATACAATAGCTTTTTACAATAATTTCTCTAAGCCATAAACAAGGGACTTAAGCGCTAGCACTTTACGAACGCAGAGCAATACCCCTGACATGTAGCAAGTGCGATCGCTAGCGTTATGTTCGATCTTGAGAGTTTCTCCGAGTGCGCCAAAAATCACTTCTTGACGAGCGACTATTCCTGGCACGCGCAAGCTATGAATACGGATATTTTCGCCGTAGGTTGCCCCCCTAGCCCCTGTCAGATGTTCCTTTTCTTCGACGAGGGGGGGATTAAAGGATTGTCCTAATTCGGAGAGCATTTGTGCTGTTTTAATCGCGGTTCCACTTGGGGCATCAGCTTTTTGATTGTGATGCAACTCGATAATCTCGACATGCTGAAAATACTTAGCAGCAGCGATCGCCGCCTGCTGCATCAAAATCACTCCCACTGAAAAATTTGGAGCAATAATGCAGCCCGTACTGGCTTTATCGGCAAAGATGGCAAGCTCGGCAATCTGCTGCTCGCTTAAGCCTGTCGTACCGACGACGGGACGCACTCCATAGGCGATCGCTGATCGAATATTGTCGTAGATGATGCTGGGGTGGGTGACATCAACCATTACTGGCAATTGGGACTCTTGGGCAGCTTGAGCCAAGACAACTTCAAGATTGTCAGTTACGGGTATTTCTAATTCCCCAATCCCAACAACTTCGCCGATATCTTCACCGAGGTATTGGCGACCGATCGCCCCGACAAGCGACATATCTGGGGACTTGGCGATCGCTTTGATAATTTCGCGCCCCATTTTTCCCGTTGCCCCAGAAACAACTACAGGGATTTTGGCATTATTAGTCATGGATTAAAACTGGAAAACGTATGTTTAGAAGATTTCTACGAGCTTACAGTGATTTGTCCTGAAACCCAAAAACTGTAATACCAAAACTATAGCTGCCGCCAACTGTATCAGGACATAAAACCCCAAAGAGAGTTGCTGCGCTCCGCGCAGCAACTCTCTTTGGGGTTTTGATTTTGTCCTAACAAAACTGGCGGCAGCTATAAAAATGGCTAAGCCATTTTTAGTTTTTCAAACGGGCTTAGAGAAAGGGTTTGCATAGCAAACCCTTTCTCTAAGCCCAAAAGCAAAAGCCTTGCGTAGCAAGGCTTTTGCTTTTGGGCTTTTAAAATTTGCCAGCTTAATCCGGACTGACATGATACCAATTCCCAAAAGTGTGGCTGCACTTTTGGGAATTGAAAACCAAACCCAGTAAGGGTTTTAAAAACACAAAATGGCTACGCCATTTTGTGTTTTGGTATTACTTAGAAAAATTTGAAAAATTAATTACTTATTGATTGCTTAAGGATGGTTATAGGTTGTAATATGGTTAGCTGGACTGAAAAAATAGGAGACTAGTACCATGAGTCGCGTATGCCAACTAACAGGCAAAAAAGCCAATAATGCTGTATCGATTTCTTTCTCTCACAAACGTCATAAGCACTTACAACAAGTAAACTTACAAGACAAAAGAATTTGGTGGGAAGAAGGAAAGCGATTTGTAAAATTACAAATTTCTACAAAAGCCATCAAGACCTTGCAAAAGAAAGGACTCGCTGCATTTGCAAAGGAAGCAGGTCTTGACCTTCGCAAGTTCTAATCATAAAGGGGTGCAATGCACCCCTTTATGATTTTGGTATTTTGGAGATTTTTATGAATATTGGGATTGTAGGTTTAGGATTAATCGGTGGTTCCCTAGGGTTAGATCTGCTCGCTTCATCGCCAGATCGTAACTATGTCTGGGGGATCAGTCGTAATGCCAATACCTGCAAACAAGCTGAAGCGATCGCCGCAGTAAATATTGCCAGTACCGATATTGCCGAAATCCCCGATCAGGCGATCAAGCAGACAGATATCGTCGTTGTTTGCACGCCGATCGCCACGATTGTGCCCACGATTAGATCACTCGCGCCAAAACTGCCTCCTAACGTTATTTTTACCGATGTGGGTTCGGTCAAATCCGCGATCGTCAAACCAGCTTCAGAAATCTGTCAGCAGTTTGGGCAGATATTTATCGGTAGCCACCCCATGGCTGGTACTGCTTTTCAGGGAATACTTGCTGCCGAACGCAATCTATTTCAAAATCGCCCCTGTGTAGTCGTACCTGATGCCGATCCTGTGGCGGTGGCAAAGGTGCGATCGCTCTGGCAATCGGTGGGCATGAATATCTACGAATGCAGTCCTGAGGAGCACGATCGAGCCGTAGCCATGATTAGCCATGCCCCCGTAATGATCTCTGCGAGTTTGATTGCCGCTTGTGGTCAACAGAGCGATCGCCAAGTTTTACAATTAGCTCAAAATTTGGCTAGTTCGGGATTTCGCGATACCAGTCGTGTTGGGGGTGGCAATCCCGAACTTGGGCGATTGATGGCTGAGTACAATCAAAAGGCTTTGCTGGGATCGCTGCAAGCCTATCAGAAATCTTTGCAACAGGTAATCGCTTTGATTGAAACCGAGCAATGGCAAGAACTCGAAAATTTTTTAGCGACCACTCAACGCGATCGGGAACTTTACATGAATTAATTGTTGATAATCTAATTTTTGATATACTCCCTTCCCATTGAAGTGAGCCAACACTTCAATGAATTAAAAAACAAACCGTAATAATACTAAATTAAGAAATGGCGTAGCCATTTCTTAATTTGGTATTATTACGGTTTTCAAATGAGTGCGTACTCATTTGAAAACAAAAAACAATCCTAATAAGGATTTTGAGTTTTCATTTTGCCTAAGGCAAAAAACCGCAATACTATATATCCCGTCAAGGAATTAGAAATAGAGTTATGGTTGTTTCCCTATGCCACCATTAGTATCAATTATTATTCCTTGCTATAACAATGAGTCTTTTGTAGGAGAGGCGATCGCTAGCGTGATCGCACAAGACTATAACCCCATAGAAATCATCGTAATTGACGATGGTTCAAGCGATCGCAGTATAGAGATTATCAAGGGCTTTGGCGATCGCATCTATTGGGAGACAGGCGAAAACCTTGGCGCACCAAAGGCAAGAAATAGAGGAATTGAACTTGCTCGAGGTGAATATATCAAATTTTTAGATGCCGATGATGTGTTATTACCCGCCTGTCTATCGAGACAGGTAGCACTTGCTGAACAAATTGATGCCGCAAGTAAGGCAATTACCTATGGGGAGGCAATTTGGGTGGATCTTCATGGTCAAACTATCCCCAGTTTTCCACTACGTCCGCGCCAAGAAGATGAAGATGCGATCGCCCATATCCTTGCCCATAGCCCTCTCACTTCTTGCCCACTGCACAAACGTCAATATCTTTTAGCAATTAGTGGTTTCGATCCATCCCTACCGCGAGGACAAGAATATGATCTCCATCTCCGTTTGGTATTGTCGGGAGTGGAATTTCGATACGACCCGCATCCAGTTTACAAATATCGCGAATATATAAGCGATCGGCGGATCAGTCAAAAGCCCTACAGTATTAAAGGAGCGATGTTTCAGTTTCAAACTCTGCAAAGGCATTGGCAACTGATCGAAACGCAAACGAATAAACCATTGCAGCCGCAAGTCCGCGCAATTCTGGCTAGACGTTTTTGGATATTTGGACGTAGTATTCTACGAGAGGGCTATATAAATGAAGCGAGGGCTTATTTTGATGCTGCGCAGAGCCTTGATTCCAAAAATTTTATGGCGGGAAATACGATCTACATACTATTAGTAAAAGTTTTGGGGTTTTATCGGACAGAAATATTAATTACTAAATTTAAATCCCTATTAAAACTAATAGCAACAGGATAAATTTTCACAATCTTCAAAGGCAAATCTCATACTACCGATTTATTGGCCTGTGATGCAAGATCTTCGTGTTAAGAAAATTCGCCGATTGATAGGTTATAAGATCATGCAAATGTTATCTTGTATCCTCCAGCTAGGTTTACAAATTAGTAGCAAAACTCTCGCCATTAGCCAAAAACCTGTAATAATCTTTGCCCCGCATCAAGATGATGAAACCTTAGGCTGTGGTGGTTTAATTGCGCTGAAACGAGAAAGGAGAATCCCTGTCAAAGTTATTTTTATAACTGATGGACAGTTGAGTGGTAGCGGTAATATGGAAGTAAAAGATGTAGTTAATATACGCAAAAAAGAAGCTTTAGAAGCATTGAATATATTGGGGATTGCACCATCAGATATTTATTTCATCAATCAAAAGGATGGCTCTCTTCAGGAATTATGTCCACAACAACAGCAACAGTTAGTGAATCAATTAGTAGGCTTTATAGCCTCTTTTAATGCAGAAGAAATATACGTGCCCCATCGCCACGACTGCCATCCCGATCATGAGGCTTCTTATCAACTGGTCGTTCAAGCGATCGCTCTATCGGGATTAAAAGTGGATTTGTGGCAATATCCAGTGTGGATGCTATGGCAAAATCCCTTAAATCCTCAAATTAACTTACAAAGCCTGCTCAACTGCTATCATATTTCGATCAAGTCCGTCCACCAGAAAAAGCAGCAAGCGATCGCTTGCTATCAATCCCAAATTATCTCTGCAAATCCTGAGTTTTTATTCCGTTTTTCCGCTGACTGCGAGATATTCTTTCGTAATTAGATCATCGAAGGGAAAGATTGGTTTGGAGTGTAACCGATTCAGCCATGTCGCAAAACACAATGGAGCCTTTACTACTAAAACCGAATATTGGCGTATATTTTTCAGCCAACGATCATGTTTATGATTGGGCGATCGCTTTTCTGAATAGTTTTAGAACTTTCAACCCTGATTTGCGATTGGTTTTAATTCCCTTTAACGAAACCTGCGATCGCCTATTCGCATTGCAAACTCAATATAATTTTGAATTGTATATCGATCCTTCATTCTCACAGTTAGAAGCGATCGGTCAAGCCCTCGAACTAGGACATACCCCGACAGGTCGTTATTGGTTTCGGCGCTATGCTGCTTTTTGGGGTAAATTAGACCGCTTCCTATATTTAGATGCGCGACAGGTGGTTTTAGCCGATCTCATGCCCTTAATTACCGCCCTAGATGAATTTGAGTTTGATTTTTTGCATTACGATTGTGCGATCGATCAGGTATATCAAGCAGGAAAGTTCCGTCAAAATTTATTATTAAAATCGAAGGCAAGGGGGTTTCTATCGGGATTGTGGGCATCCAAAAAAGGACTTTTTTCCCTCAAAGAATTTGAAGAACTAGCAGCTCAAGCATTAGAAATTCGCGATCGCTTAAATCCACGCAATACCGATCAGGCATTTATTAACTACTGCTGTGATATGAAACCTGTTATCTATGGACACTTTGCCGAAGTTTTAGGTGGAATTTGCCAAAATGCATGGGCAAGACAATCGGGGCATATCTATCGAGAAAACAATAAATATTATCGATGGGATTACGGTGGATTAGATCACAAAAAGCAAGTCGTGTTAGTCCACTGGGCTGGATATAAATGGGATGATTTCCTTCCCCACAATTGGATATTAATTTCATTTATGGGAAATAGCAAGATGTTATATTGGCTCGAATATATTGGGAGATTGATTGTAAAAACTCCTCATCTATTACTTAAAAAACTGATCTCGCAGCAACATATAAATTTTGCCTATCACAATATAAAGGATCGTATTAAGCAATGAATTTGAGATATTATCCAGTCAATTTCCGCCATTATGTGAAGTACAAAATAGGACTCGCTCCCGCCTATACCCAAACGTCTGAATCCGAGCGCAAATGTTTACAAAAGTATGCTACGGGCAAAAAAACACTAGTTGAAATTGGTGTTTTTGAAGGAGTGAATACCAGACAGTTTAGAAGTGTAATGAATGCCGAAGGAACAATCATAGCTGTAGATCCTTATCCCAGAAGCTTCTTCAATCTACTTGGGTTTGCTTGGATTAGACGAATTGCCCATACAGAAGTTGGGAAAGTCAACAGAGGCAAGGTTATTTGGGTGGAGAATTTGGGTAAATTAGCGCCAAAGGAAGAGCGCATTATGTCCCATCTACCTGTGGACTTTCTGTTTATTGATGGCGATCACTCCTATGAAGGCATCAAGGGAGATTGGGAAGCTTGGAGCGATCTAATTGAATCTGGAGGGATTGTTGCTTTGCATGATAGTTTTAATGGCAAAGAGCCTCGTATTGGATCGGAGATATTTACTCAAGAAGTTATTTTAAAAGATCGGAGATTTACATTTATTGAATCAATAGATACTCTAACGATAATTCAAAGAAACTAACTAGATCAACCATGACTCAATCATCCGAATTTCACGAACAAACATTTATGTTTAGTATTGCCACCAATGGCTACGACATGATTTTTAAGCATTGTCTTGATAGTCACCAAAACTATGCTTTGAAACATGGATATAAATATATAGCTTTTACTAAATCTCCAGTCGATGGTATCTCTGGGACTAATTCTGCATGGTTAAAAGTGGCAATTATTCTGAGAGCTTTAAAAAAAGGATATCGCAATGTTTTTTTTGTTGATGCCGATGCCTTAATTCACGATTTTGCTCCATCCATTGAATCGGTTCTCACTCCACATAAATTTATTTATATGAGTATTGAATCCTCTGGAAATTTTAATTCAGGAGTTATTTTTATTGCCAACGATCAGCGATCGCAAAGTTTTTTTGCAAGTCTTTTATTAAGGGCTGATATTCCTAACTTTATGTTGCCCAGATCTGAAAGAAACCTGTATGAGAATGGTCATGTAATTAACCTTGCCAAGAGATCGTCCATCGTACAAATCATAAGTCCCAAGTGGAATTACAACTACAATACTTTGCTGGAAGAAAACGAGAAAGAATATATCTTACATGGTAGGGGGATGTGGTTAGATAAGCCCCGATCTCAAGGTAAAACCATGACTTTCACTCAAGCATTATTATCCAGACTTACGCAAGGCTCGCGCTACTTCTTACTTAAAAAACTGTTGCGTTTTTATGAGCTGGAATATCAATTTTAAGTAGCTCAAACCCAAAAATCTAGGTGGCAGCGCTTTACGCCGCCACCTAGATTTTAAAATTCAGATCTAAAACCTGCGGCGCACGCGCAGCGTGCACCGCAGGTTTTAGGGTTTTACACCAAGTTAAGAAATGGCTAAGCCATTTCTTAACTTGGTGTAAAATTTTGGGAATTGGTATTAAACACAACTATAGGTTTCAATGACTAATGAAAATAGTTTCCTATATCCATCCTAAAAGTACGTATCTTCCATGTACAGGAATTGGGAGACATATTAATCAAATGCTATTGGGACTAGAAGCCTGTCAAGAGATAAGCTTACAATTACTGTTTTCAGCGCAGTGGCTATCTGCTCACCACAAACTGGACGAGCGTTCTCCATTATCTTCAATTCCTTTTACTACTTTTCCCTCTACTGAAAATGCTACAGAGAGAACATGGAAATTATTGGGATTTCCACAAATGGATCGTTACGTTTCAAAGGATACGGATTGGCTCTATGCACCCATGCAAACCTATATCCCTATTTCTAAATGCCCTGTTGCCATTACTCTCCACGACATCCAAGCCTTTGAGACTGACTTACCTTGGTCGCATACATGGCAACATAAACTCTTCCGTTTTAAGTGGTCAGGATGGGTCAATCGGGCGTTATCTGATAGCCGAATTATTTTTACGGTTTCAGAATTCTCTAAACATCGGATCGTAGAACTTCTAAATGTCGATCCTCAAAAAATTATTGTGGTTGGTAATGGAGTCGAACCGCAATTTTTTGATATTTCTACCGTCGATCCGAATACCTTAATCCGACCTATTGCTGAGCCCTATATTTTGGTTATAGGAGGGCTAAAATTCAAAAAAGGAGCAGATTATGTCTTGTCTGTGGCAAGAGAGTTAAAATTACATAAGAGCGATTTACAGATTTTGGTTGCTGGCGATTCTGAGTCAAAATATCTTGGTATTGAGCAAGAGTTGCCAAATTTAAAGCTACTTGGAATTGTCCCAGATCAGGATTTACCAAGACTATTGCGATGCGCATCTTCCTTCCTATTTCTTTCCCACTACGAAGGCTTTGGCATTCCTGCGATCGAGGCGATGGCAGTTGGTACTCCTGCGATCGTTAGTAATCGGGCTTCATTACCTGAAATCGTGGGTACGGCAGGAATCATCGTCGAACCAGAACAAATAAAATCCGTTGTCGATATCCTTATCCAACTTCAAGAAAATTCGCATCTGCGCGAAGACTACATTCGCCGAGGATATCAACATTCACAATATTACACTTGGGCTCGCTGTGTTGACGTTGTTCGGAAAGCCTTTTATGAATATATTTAAGTAGTTCAGCATAATTAAAAAACAAAACTAGAAGAGCATATCGCCCGCTAAGCGAGCGATACGCTCTTCTAGTTTCTTACTCCCTTCCCACCAAAGAAATAGACATACAAAACCAAGAATTAGCGTTGCGGCGCTTCGCGTTGCAACGTCTAATTTTTCACTGGGAAGGGAGTAGCTACTTAAGTTTACTTATATACTGGTGTTACGTGGAAGTTGGCAAGCCCAAATCTTAATGGGAGCTACAATGACACACAAGTTATCAGCTCTATCGTTAGTTGCTAATAATCCCCCATCAATTCCCCTTAAAAAAGGGGAAGAAGAAAATCTTCCTTGTTTAAAAGGGATTGATGGGGGATCTACAGACTGACATGTAGATAGAGAGGCTTGCTTGCATAGGGGAGTTATACCAATTCACAAAAGTGTTGTCACACTTTCGTGAATTAAAAACTAAACCTACTAAGGGTTTTCAAGTTAAGAAATGGCGTAGCCATTTCTTAACTTGGTATAACAATCGTCTGCATTAAATTAAGTAAGAAAGATTATGTTGTCAACAGATGAAGCTCGCTTTACTCAATTTGGTTGTGGACTTTGCGCTCCTTCTCGATGGTTGAATTTTGATGTTAGTCCAGCGATGCGGTTGCAAAGCTTACCAATTATTGGCAAGCTAATCCCCTCTGGTGCTTTTGGGAGATATCCAGCTAATGTGATATATGGTGATATTGTAAAATCTCTACCTATTCCTGATGGAAGTGTAGAGTTATTATATTGTTCTCACGTACTGGAACATATGAGTCTGGAAGAGTTGCGTTGTGCTTTGAGAAATTGTTACAGGCATCTTAAAGTAGGAGGAATTTTTCGATTGGTAGTTCCAGATTTAGAAGCAATGGTTAAATTGTATATTCAGTCAACAGAGCCTGAAGCTGCCCATGAATTTATGAGAATAACTTTGCTTGGTAAAGAACAACGTCGAAGAAATTTACTTAGTTTTGTTAAAGACTGGTTGGCGGGAAACAATCATTTATGGATGTATGACTATAATTCGCTATCAATGGAATTGGCTAAAGCAGGTTTTCAAAACATACGTAGGGCTAGGTTTGGCGATTCCAATATTGAAGCTTTTAGAGATGTTGAAGACCCCAACCGTTGGACAATGGAACTCGGTATTCATTGTAAAAAAGGCTAATAGCAGCTATAAGAGATGGCTGCCGCCAGTTTTGTTAGGACAAAACCAAAAACCCAAAGAGAGTTGCCGCGCGGAGCGCGGCAACTCTCTTTGGGTTTTTATGTCCTGATACAGTTGGCGACAGCTATATTACCAATTCACGAAAGTGTTGTCACACTTTTGTGAATTACAAACCAAATCCAGTAAGGATTTTCAAAGCTCAAAATGGCGTAGCCATTTTGAGCTTTGGTATTCTTTAGTATTTGCTAAGGATTTTTGGTTCTCACAATACCAAAAACAGAGGTATAGCCATGGAGAAACGTTGTACCGCCAACGGGACCAATTTCTCCCGAACAGAAAAAGCCCCCGAACGGAATTAAGCCAAGATGTTTTTGTAACATTTCCGAATCAAAGTTGGGCTTACCATATAGTCTTTCACCTCGTCCCATACAAGAAAACATCAATGCTGCCGTGGGAGATACATTGGGAGCGGCTAAGCTCAACTGATTGGTGTAATTAATCAAAGCTTCTTCCAAATCTTCCGCCGAGGCTTTACTATCCCGTAAATGTAGTTGAATTCTTTGCCCTGGACGCATCCGATCGCCTACTGCGATCGCACCCGATCGCGGATCGACTCCGATGATATTCCGAATCAAAAAATCGCCTTGGGATGGATTTGCTTTAAATTCGTTCATCACCACACCAATGAATAGTGAATGCTGCGCTAGTTCGCGATCGCTTTGATTTAAATCCCCCACCGTATCCTGTAATAAACTGAGAGGGGGTTTGCCCTCTAAGCCTAAAATCAAATTTCGTTCGCATTCAGATACCTGCAAAATCTTGCCAATGGGTCGGCAACCCTGAGCAACCACTGGATCGATCGTGATATTCCCCCAGAGAGCTACGCCAAGCAGTCCTGTCCGATAAAGTTTATATTTGTCTTCTTCATGGAAACAAAACAAAGCGTTTGCTCCCATACCGCCACTACTCGCTAATCCACCAACTTTAACAGCATTGGGATAGGCAAAATCTAAACCTTGAATTAAGTCATTAATCGGGAATGAAAAGGGATCGCCAACTAATACAAAGCTGGGAGAAACGGCTGGATCGACATTGGTTAAGTTTTCCCAGCGATCGGGAGGACTGTCGAGATCGGGCAACTGGTTATCATCCAGATGAAATACCTTGCACGCAGCATCGGGCAAATGTCCGACCAATAAAGCGATCGCAGGTTTATCCTCAAATTCACGACCGTTTCCAACAATCCCACCCCCAGAACAACCAATTAATTTTTTGATGGGTAACTTTTCGGCAAGCAAAGGTAACAAGCGAGGATAGTCACTGGCAAAGGCAGTAGAAACAAACAAAAAACCTAAATCTAGCGATCGATCGCCGAGTAGCGCCAGTATCTGTTGCGACAGATCCTGCACCGCAGCCTCTAAAGATATTTTTGTCGAAAGACTAGTAACCCACTTCATATACCTAGCCCTACACTGATTTCACTTCCAGACATTTCTTTATAAATTGCTGACAAGGGCTTCTGACAAACCCAAATATTCGATCTCTATATTTAAGCTTTTTTTGCTTAATATCTAAGCATAGTATCTAAGCTTACCTTGCAGCGACCTATTTCCGACATTGTCTATAAATATGTCAGCAATTCTCCTATAAGTAGCTTGTCATAATTAAAACCCAGCATCAGAACCTATAGCGCACTCCCACCATTGACTCCATTTTTAATTATGCCCAGCGATTTACCGAAGGTTATAGCTGTCGCCAAGTGTACTAGGACATAAAACCCAAGAATTGACTGGCGGCGCGAAGCACCGCCAATTAATTCTTGGGGTTTGATTTTTCCTAATTCAAGTGACTGTAGCTATGACTCCAATCACCAGTGAGCAATCACCAATAGCCAATCACCAATCACCAATCACCAATCACCAACGGTCTAAAATTTGCCGCTTTGTTGTTGAGCCCTTCCCGCAAATATCTCGCAAATATATAGAGCAAGACTTGGTAAGACGCTGAAAGCACAGTAGAATTATTTCGATAACCTCATCAAATCAAGGCTATCAAGTTTAAGTTATATATACTTTACAAACTTTACAAATACGTTACCGATACATTTATTAAATCTAATTAAGTCAACGGAGAAAACAACATGCAGGATGCCATTACCAGCCTGATCGGTGCCTATGATGCAACTGGTAAATATTTTGATCGCGATGCCTTGGATACCCTCAAATCCTACTTTGCCACAGGCAGCGCTCGTTTAGCTGCGTCTTCGGCGATAACAGCTAATGCAGCATCATTGGTACGTAAAGCTGGTTCTCAGTTATTTGAAGAGGTTCCCGATCTCATCCGTCCAGGTGGCAATGCTTACACAACACGCCGTTTTGCAGCTTGCTTACGCGATCTAGATTATTATTTGCGCTACGCTTCCTATGCCTTAGTTGCAGGCAACAATGATGTTTTAGACGAAAGAGTACTGCAAGGTTTACGAGATACCTACAGCTCTCTAGGTGTACCCATTGGCCCAACCGTCCAAGGTATTCAAATCCTCAAGCAACTTGTTTTTGATTTAGTGGGCGAAAATGCTGACTGGTTAGCTGCTCCCTTTGACTACATGACCCGCGAATTGAGCGAGAAAAATATTTAAAGTTTGATTTCTGACATCAAAAAAGAAAAGCGGTAAAGAAAGGTGGTACAAAGTACCACCTTTCTTCTTGGTATCTGATTGCATTGGTGCGGTAGTCAGGGATGTTATAGCAACGTAAGAAAACCCAAAGATGAGTGGCGGCGCAGAGCGCCGCCACTCATCTTTGGGTTTTATGTCCTAGTACATTTGGCGATCGCTATAGAAGAAAAACTCCAACCCTAGTCATCCCCATTTTGTAGAGCGGCAATAGAGTTGCGGTGATACCTGCACTTACTTGGCTATAGCGATAAATTTTGCGATCGCAGGCTAGCATCCATATTTTTTTGATTTATTTAAGTCTTCAAAATGATTTAAGATTGTTCATAATCGAATAAGCTCGATCTAATCTAAGAGAGATTTTAAATATGGCTTTAGTACCAATGCGCCTGCTGCTCGATCATGCGGCTGAAAACGGATATGGCATCCCTGCATTTAACGTAAACAACATGGAGCAGATCCAGTCGATCATGAGAGCTGCTGATGAGACCAACAGCCCTGTGATCCTTCAAGCTTCTCGTGGTGCTCGCTCCTATGCTGGCGAAAATTTCTTGCGTCACTTAATTTTGGCTGCTGCCGAAACCTATCCCCATCTCCCCATCGTGATGCACCAAGATCACGGTAATGCCCCCGCAACTTGCTACTCAGCCATCAAAAATGGCTTTACTAGCGTTATGATGGACGGCTCGCTAGAATCTGATGCAAAAACCCCTGCTAGCTATGATTACAACGTAGCTGTTACAGCTGAAGTTGTTAAGGTTGCTCACGCAATTGGTGCTAGCGTTGAAGGTGAACTCGGATGTCTAGGCTCCCTCGAAACAGGTAAGGGTGAAGCCGAAGATGGTCATGGATTTGAAGGTGCATTAGATCACTCGCAACTATTGACCGATCCCGATGAAGCTGCGGACTTTGTTGAGCGTACCCAAGTTGACGCGCTTGCTGTAGCGATCGGTACCAGCCACGGTGCTTACAAGTTTACTCGCAAGCCTACTGGTGAAATTCTTGCCATCAGCCGCATCGAAGAAATTCATAACCGCCTACCTAATACCCACCTCGTTATGCATGGCTCTTCTTCAGTTCCTGAAGATCTTCTTGCCCTAATCAACGAGTATGGTGGCGCAATTCCTGAAACTTATGGTGTACCTGTTGAAGAAATTCAAAAGGGAATCAAATGTGGCGTTCGCAAAGTTAATATCGACACTGACTGTCGTCTTGCCATTACTGCGGCAGTACGTGAAGCTTTGGCAAAGGCTCCTAAGGAGTTCGATCCCCGTCACTTCTTGAAGCCTTCGATCAAATACATGCAAAAAGTATGTGCCGATCGCTATATTCAATTTGAAGCTGCTGGGCAAGCTAGCAAGATCAAGCAAATTGGGCTTGATGAATTTGCGGCTAAGTATGCTAAAGGTGAATTGACCCAAGTTAGCCGTCAAGCGGTTAAAGCTTAAATATTAAAAAGCGATAATCATCACAAGTGAAGCTTTTTTAATTAATATATTAAGGGGCGCTTTGCGCCTCTTAATATTGCAAGCATAATATCGCAACTATTGATTGCAGCTATTAGTTAATATAGTTACGAGGGAGTGCTAACTTCGCTTTTACTCACGCAACTATCTAAAATCTTTTAAAGGATTTAAAATTACTACATATTTTGTATGTTTTTATTTAGCTAGCATTGCTATAGTTGCAGTCACTGATTCAAATAAATTCTGCTCATGACCTCTTCTTTATTTTCCACAGTCGAGTCAAATAAAGTAAATCCAGCCAAAAAGCCCAAGCTCTTGGTGGTTGATGATGAGCAAGATAACCTAGATTTGCTATATCGTACGTTCCGTAGAGAGTTTACCGTGTTCCGCGCCGATGGGGGCATTAAAGCGCTGGAAATTCTGGCAAAAGAAGGTGAGATGGCAGCGATCATCTCTGACCAACGGATGCCTGAGATGAACGGGACTGAGTTTCTCAGCCGCACTGTCTCTGATTTCCCTGACACAATGCGAATTGTCTTGACGGGATATACCGATATTACTGACCTGATCGATGCGATTAATTCGGGTCAAGTTCATAAATATATTACTAAGCCTTGGGAACCAGACCAACTTAAATTAGTTGTCTCGGAAGCCACGCAAACCTACGATGTGCTTAAGCAGCGCTCCGAGGAACTAATTCGATCGCAGGCTCAGAATGCCCTATTGTCAGTCATTGTCCAAATTGCTCAGCAGTCCGATCGGCTCGATAGCTGCGTAATGCCCCTAGCTGATGCCTTCTGCCAGAATTTCGGAGCCGATGGCGTGATTATGCAGTTGGTCGAACAGGGGGCTTTGAGCAGTACCCATGCTAAATGTGGTCATTACATTTGGGATTTAGCCAGCGATCCTGTAGTCCAGCAAGCGATATCTACGGGAAAATCCCAGATCTCCCTAGATGCTGATGGCAAAACTAATGCCGCCCAACCTTGCAAAACCAGCGTGGTGATCGCGATTACTTTTCGTGATGAGGTGTTAGGGATTTTAGCCTTGGGCTGGCAAGATGCCAATGCGGTAAGCTTGGGAGATATTGCGGCGATTCAGCAATGTGCTGATGAAGTGGCGATCGCATTAACCTGTATTCGTTTCTATGCCAAACTTTGAACCAGACTTTGAAAAGCTTTTAGCTCTGGCGATCGCGATCGCCAATCAGGCTCATGCTGGACAACTTGATAAAGCTGGCAAGCCTTACATTTCGCATCCGCTAACCTTGATGTCGCAGATGGACAGGATTGAAAGTAAAATTGTGGCAGTTTTGCATGATGCCGTCGAGGACTCAGCGCTGACCATTGCCGATCTAGTGCAGCAGGGCTTCCCTGAATTTATTACCGATGCGATTGCCGCTATTACTAAGCTGGATGGCGAGAGTTATGACGATTATGTTGTCCGCGTGAAATCTAATGCGATCGCCCGCAAAGTAAAGATCGCCGATCTCACCCATAATATGGACATTAGTCGGATTCCTCACCCCACAGAAAAAGATTTCCAACGTTTAGAAAAATATAAAAAAGTTCTCCAAGAATTAACGAGCAACTAAGAAGGGACGCTTTGCGTCCCTTCTTAGTTTTTAAAGACTGCCCACACTCAGGGGAACCCAATCACCACTGGTCGTCAATCCTAAAAACATCGACTCTTGCGATCTAATAGTTTTGCCAGTAAGAGCGCAGGACTCATTTCTCTGAGCTGTAGCCGTAACGCTGGCGCGGATCTGTTCAGGTGAGATCCTTTTCTGCATGGGTGCAATTTGTTTATTATCAATATAATCCCAAAGAACGCCTCGGATGAGAGCCTGATAACCTTGTCCTCCCGCCAGCTCTTTGAGCTTTTCCTTTAGCTCTCGCTCTAGGCGAATGCTAGTAACTTCCATGTCTGTGGTCGCAGGCATTTGGTGTAGTGTCTGCATATTTTTTTCTCCTAGTTAGTTTACAAAGTGGGGAATCCATGTTTATACTACAAGTGTAGTATGACTTTCTCAATAATTCAAAGTACATTTCCATGAAGCCCTATTCGCCCATCAGTCAGCATCAGATCGGATATCCCCAAGTTGGGCATTGCGCCAATGCTTTGGTCATATCTGGATTTGCCACGACCATTTTGGGTGAGGATAGGATGGAAATCGGCGACGATATTTTTGGCGATCACGACAATTTAGAACCTTGCGAACGTTCGGCAAAACAAGGCAGCTCACTGAGAGAATTTCTCGCCAGCTCCAGCAGATTTACCAGCTCCAGCCGAGTCATTAATGCAATTCATCCAGAGACATACCCAAGCGGGAGGTACAGAAATATTGCTGTACCAACATAACGAGTAGATGCTCAAGTCTTTCGCCCCCGCTTTCACCCCTAGGAAAGCGGGGGCATTTTTTTACCTGTGAGGAGAAGCCAATGAAGCCCATCAGCCAATACGAACCAGAAGTATTAAGGCAATCGGTAGTTGTATTTTCGCAGAACTACCTGCCAGTCGGTCAGATCGATATCAAGCGGGCGATCGCTTTGTTAATCACTGGTCGTGCCGAACCCCTTGACATGCTCAGCCAACAAACTTGGCAAATCATTTCACCGCAATTGGTTCTCCAAGTGCCAGAACATATTCGCCTGACCTTGACTAAATCGGAAAGATTTTGGCGAGTCCCACCCGTGGCTCGTAGAGAGGTTTTGCGCCGTGACAACCACACTTGCCAATACTGCGGCAGCAACAAAAAACTGACGATCGATCATGTAATCCCTCGCGCCAAGGGTGGACTGAATACTTGGGAAAACGTGGTTATTGCCTGCGAAAGTTGCAATCATCGCAAGGGAAACCGCACTCCTCAAGAAGCCAATATGCCTCTGCGTATTAAGCCCAAAGCGCCCATGCATCCCACCGTCGCTTTTGCAGAAAAATTCTGGCGATCGCAACAAGAAAACAACAGTGGATAGCGATCCCCATAGCAATTTTCAAATAGCAATTTTCAAGTTGTCCATGTCAACTTGAAAATTGCCTCCTATTTAGAGCGGTATATTCTGGAGAGTCAATCCCAATGTTGAAACTCACTTACACTGAAGCTGGATTGCATTTAGAGAGATTGGATGTCTCTTTAGAGACGTTTGTCACAAATCGAACATTGCTCAGTCTGCGATCGGGCTTGTCCATCCATATCGAGTCCAGTCGGGCGGCCTTTCTTCTTACCGCCGATGTCGTTGACCTTCTATTCTTAAAATCGGTGATGGCAGATCACCTTGCTAGCAAGATTAGCGTAGATAGAGTTGACGATCGCTATGTTGAAGTCTGCTTTAGCGGCACTTGGATTTCTAGCGATCTCTCGGCGGAAGAAGGAACTCTAGTGACAGCCTTAGGCGATCGCGTGGAGTTCTACTTACATAAGCTCTGGAAACTCAGCGAGTCTTCGCTAACGTTCGCTAACTTCTAGAAAGGAAGCGCAAAGCGCTTCCTTTCTAATCAACAGACTAATAAATAATTTATACCAAAGCACAAAATGGCTACGCCATTTTGTGCTTTGAAAACCCTTACTGGGTTTGGTTTTTAATTCACAAAAGTGTTGTCGCACTTTCGTAAATTGGTATTAAGTAGCTAAGCATAAGTAAACTTAAAACCTAGAAGAGCGTACCGCCTGCGAAGCAGGCGGTACGCTTATTATTTAAAGTCAGTTCGGGTTAAGCTGAAAAATTCTCAAAGCCCAAACGTAAAAGCCTTGCTAAGCAAGGCTTTTACGTTTGGGCTTTGAGAAAGGGTTTGCTACGCAAACCCTTTCTCAAAGTTCGTTGCCAATTATCCTGAGCTCACGTTATTTCTTGAGAAGGAAGTAGTTGGATTAGAAACTGCGGAAATTAGCGAATACGATAAGTCACAGCAATTTCGCGGTATAGCTCAACTTCAGACAAAGCGTCAGGATTGTAGGGTAGAGCGCGACGGGGAAAAATTGAGGCAGTGATATCTGGGTCTTGGCTACAGGCAGTCCAGAAACGACCTAAGAATGGTAGTTCGGCGATCGATGGCACATCAGCAAGATTTACTCCCATTGATTTCGCCAGCGCATTAGCTCGCAATTTAGCATCTTTCACGGCTGCTAGATATGCTGCTGTTTCCACGGTTTCACAATTATTTACTGTATATTGCACATATACATTTTCAAGTTGGATCTTATTGCGCTCAGTCTTTTGTGGAACTGCACTGTTTACTGATTTGACAATCCGAGCTACTTGCTCTTTAGTAGGCTTTGCAATTTCGATCTCGATCATTGCATTGCGTCCTTTGAGGGGCTCGATAGTCACTTTAATTTTGTCATTGGGAATACCAGTAGCTTTAAGGCTTTTGAGGATATCGTTCAGAGCAGATTCCGTAATTGGCTCTGGCTCTGGCTCTTCTTTATGCGGTTTTTGGGGATCTCGCTCGTAATTTTCCTTTGTGTAATTGGACAAGGCTACAGCAATACGCGCTAAGTCTGCTGGAACTGAAGCATGACCCTGTCCCACAACTGCAATTATTTGTTGATCGTTGGCTGGTGGATAGAATAGCTGTGCGACGGTTGAACTTTTATTAGAAACGGTGCTTGGTGCAGCGATAGACTGAGAAGGGAGGATCGCTCCAATTGAAATTACTCCAATTGCAACCAGAAGTTTTAGTTTGGATTGTCTAATCACAGTTAATTTCCTAGAGCTTTTAGCCACTGTCTAAAATTACTTGCTATTTTTATTGTCTCACTTTGTTGAGACTTAAGTTGTTTGCGAAAAGTCGAAGCCTCTTACAATTCATTTAGGATTGCTATATCTCCATTGCTTTTCTACTAAGTAGCTAGGCATAATTAAAAACCAAAACCAGAGAGCATACCGCCCGCTGCGCGGGCGGTATGCTCTTCTGGGTTTTAAGTTTACTTATGCCTAGCTACTTAGTATGGAAAAAGAACGATAGATATTTGCTACTAAAAATCCAAGATATGAATAGCGCCGCTATTCATATCTTGGATTTTATGTCTTAAGCAGCACTTGCATTGCTACAGAAAAACATCAACGAAAAGCATCAATCTTGATATCGGAGAAGCGCAATAATTTAACGAAAATTTGATTGGTGCTGGCGATCGCATTATGATATTTACGTTAGAAGTTATGACTGAGCAAGAGTTTGATGACTGCCAAAGAAATACATAGCGAATCTGAGAATATTCCCAACAGTAAGGACTGGTCGTGGAAATTTTGGCAGGTCGTGCCGCTGTATCCCTACGGAAGAAGGCGTACTCTTCGCCAAGAAATAGTCAAAGATTCGATCTGGACCTTCGATCAGATACAGGGGATTTTTTATGTAGTCGTGCCGATTCGTATGACGGTGGTAAAGCTAGAAACGGGAGGATTATTAGTATATGCACCCGTTGCTCCCACACCCGAATGCATTCGCCTCGTTAACGAACTGGTAACCAATCATGGCGATGTCAAATACATCATTTTGCCAACGGTTTCAGGAATCGAGCATAAGGTTTTTGTTGGTCCCTTTGCCCGCTATTTTCCTCAGGCTCAGGTTTACGTATCACCGCATCAATGGAGTTTTCCGCTAAACCTGCCCCTAAGTTGGCTGGGGTTACCGAGAAACCGCACCTCAATTTTGCCAGAAGATATTACGCAGAGTCCCTTTGCCAAGCAATTTGATTATGCAGTCCTCGGTTCGATTAACTTGGGATTAGGGAAATTTGCGGAGGTTGCTTTGTTTGATAAGCGATCGCAGACTTTAATGCTCACCGACACAATTGTATCGATTCCCGAACAACCTCCCGAAATCCTCCAACTCGATCCCTATCCATTGCTATTCCATGCGCGTGATAATGCAGCTGAATCCATCACCGATACACCCATCAATCGGATGCGGGGGTGGCAACGTACGGCTCTATTCCTATTCTACTTTCGTCCGCAGGTGTTAGAAACGGTATCCTTTTGGCAATCATTGCTGGATATTACCAAAGCGCCAGAGCGATCGCGACAAGCTTTGTTTGGACTGTTTCCTTTTCGATGGCGAGAAAATTGGCGGCAAGCTTTTGAGAAGCTGCGCGGGAATGGACGTATTTTTGTTGCCCCAATTTTGCAAACCCTCATTCTCAATCGCGATCCCCAAGCCGTAATTGACTGGGCCGATAAGGTGGCTAGCTGGAATTTTGTCAGGATTGTTCCCTGTCATTTTGATAATGCGATCGCCGCTACGCCACACGAGTTTCGCCAAGCCTTTAGTTTTTTGGAAAAGAATCCCCAATATGCAGTTTCTGCGAGCTTGCCTGAAGAGGATTTTGCGGTTCTACAGCAAATCAATAATATCTTGCAGGGCAATCGCATTATTATCGGAGCCAAGGATAAGATCTAAAAAACTAACATCAATGCTAACCAATGCCCCGTAAAATTAAAGCAAGCCTAAAGGTATGGGCATTTTCAGTGTTTTCAGATAATTTTTAGATAATTTGTAGCTTGTAAGTTTAATGAGCATAAAAGTCGTTTCCACCTCTCCATTTTCCGATCAGAAGCCCGGTACTTCTGGACTCCGAAAAAAAGTTACCGTTTTTCAAACAGCTAATTATCTCGAAAATTTCGTTCAATCAATATTTGATAGCCTTGAAGGATTTCAAGGACAAACTCTTGTAGTTGGCGGCGATGGACGCTATTACAACCGCCATGCGATCCAAGTAATCCTTAAAATGGCAGCAGCTAATGGTTTTGGCAAGATTCTCGTCGGACGTGGTGGTATTTTATCGACACCTGCGGCCTCCTGTGTGATCCGTAAGTACAGTGCTTTTGGTGGCATCATTCTCTCCGCAAGCCATAATCCCGCAGGTAAAGATGGTGATTTTGGCATTAAGTACAACACTAGCAACGGGGGACCCGCTCCTGAGAAAATCACCGATGCCATTTACAACATCAGCAAAACCATTGCTGAGTACAAAATTTTAGAAGCTGACGATCTCGATCTGGATCGCATTGGTGAAACCCAACTCGGTAGCACCACGATCGCCGTTATCGATTCCGTTGCCGATTATGCCGAACTCATGGGCGAGCTATTTGATTTCGATCGCATTAAGTTATTACTCGCCTCCCCCACATTCCGCATGTGCTTTGATGGAATGCACGCGGTCACTGGTCCCTACGCGCAAGAAATTCTCGTCAATCGCTTAGGTGCACCCGCCAGTTCTCTACAAAGTTGCATTCCCCTTGAAGACTTTGGTGATGGACATCCCGATCCCAATCTCGTCTATGCCCATGATTTAGTCGAAGTTCTCTATGGCGAAGATGCTCCTGATTTTGGTGCGGCTTCCGATGGCGATGGCGATCGCAATATGATCCTCGGACGTAAATTCTTTGTCACTCCTAGCGATAGCTTGGCGATCCTCGCCGCCAATGCCCATCATGTTCCCGCGTATAAAGGCGGTTTGGCCGGCCTTGCCCGTTCGATGCCCACCAGTCAAGCGCCCGATCGGGTTGCCGCACGTTTAGGCATCGAATGCTACGAAACACCCACAGGCTGGAAATTTTTTGGGAACTTACTAGATGCGGGTAAAGCAACCCTTTGCGGCGAGGAAAGCTTCGGCACGGGTTCCAATCACGTACGCGAAAAGGACGGACTTTGGGCCGTGCTCTTTTGGTTAAATGTGTTGGCAGCCCGCCAGCAATCTGTAGAAGCGATCGTTAAGGAACATTGGCAACTCTATGGACGGAACTTCTATTCTCGTCATGATTATGAGGGGGTCGATAGCGATCGCGCTAATACCCTGATTGACAATCTCCGCCACCAGTTTACCGATTTACCCAGCCAAAAATTTGGTAATTATGAAGTCGCTTTCTGCGATGACTTCAGCTATACCGATCCCGTCGATGGCAGTATCAGCAGTAAGCAGGGAATTCGGATCGGATTTACCGATGGTTCTCGCATTGTATTTCGTCTGTCGGGGACGGGGACTCAAGGCGCAACCCTTCGCCTCTATGTCGAGAGCTACGAACCAAATATTGCTAAACATTCCCTCGATACCCAAGAAGCGCTGAAGGAGTTGATTGAGATCGCTGATCAAATTGCCCAGATCAAGAACTTAACTGGACGCGATCGCCCCACGGTCATTACCTAAAAGATAAGTGGCGGCGCTTTGCGCCGCCACTTATCGATATTGCTGCTATAGGGAGCGAAAATCCTTGGGACTATTGCAGTTAAATAACATCGATACGGGTGGACTGGCAATCTCGATTACTTCTTGATCTCTCAACCATTGTTGAAACGATCGCCCACCTGCGGCGATAAACTGTCGGAGCGAATCTTGGCTTTCCCGCCGATAGAAGCCACATAGGGGTTCCCATTGTTTGCGACCATTCTCATCGGCATAGCGAGGTAGATAGGCGATCGCATTGGGGGGCAAATGTTCTAATTGATTCGCCCAGATCTGGAGAATATCCCCCTGAAGTCGCGGCAGATCGCAGGCAAGCAATAAATACCAATCTACAGGAACGGCGATCGCTTCTGTCCCTTGCCAAAAGCCAACTAGGGCTCCGTCCAATTGGCGATCTAGTACCACTGATAATTGGGGCAAATCTGTGGCGATCGCTTTTTGGTATTGCTCCCGACTCCTTGCCACGACATAACCTGAGTGGGCTACCTGTAAAGCGATGCGACAGGTTCTGAACAAGAGAGTTTCGCCATCAACTTCTAATAGAGCTTTATCCCTCCCCATCCTCAAACTTTTCCCACCCGCGAGGACGATCGCCACGATATTCATAGAGTTAATGTGGATAATTCATGGAGTCAGATGCGATAAACTGAAGAATTTCTTGGGCCGTAATTTCAGGACGTTCGAGATGGGGAACATGTCCGCTGCGATCGATCCAAACGAGTTTATTGTGGGGAAGGATTGATTGGAATTTTGCGGCATCTTTTGTGCCAAGAATGCGATCGCGATCGCCCCAGAGAATGAGAGTCTCCTGTTTTAAGAACCGTAACTGCTCAGCAAAGGAACCATAGCCACCACTTTTGGTAAAGGAGATCAGCGATTCGCTCCATCGAGGCATGGCGAGGTGTAAGGATGCACAAACTTCCGCATCGGTGGTGACCAAACTAGGATCGACATAGGCTTTGAGGCTTACTTCACGGCGAACTTTGGGACTGCGTAGAAAATCCGTTGCCATCCGATCCAATGGTGGCACTAGAAATTTACCTGCCAGCGAACCTTTACGCATTCCCGCACTACCAATGAGAATCAATTTCTTCACAACTTCAGGATAGGTCAGGGTGAAGTCAATTGCCGCCGCTCCTCCCATCGATGCCCCCACGAGAATGATCGGTTTCGCGATCATGGTTTTCCAAAAATAATAGAGATGATCTTTGATCGCTTCAGGGCTAACTTGAGTATCGGCAAGACGTTCTGTTAGCCCAAACCCAAATAAATCCATCGCCCAAGTTTGATGACTATGGGCAAGCTTGGGGAGCAGTCTGCGAAATTCAAGGAGGGAGCTATCAAACCCATGCAACAGTAAAATTGGCGGCTCTTGATCGGGACTGTGAGCATTTTTGACTCGATCCGCACAAACATAACTAGTTAAAATTATTTCACTGGTAAATGAGCTTGATACTAAGCAAAACTGGATTTTATCGACCAGAGATATCGAAGCAGTTTCGGTAAGTCGCGATCGCAGGTTACTAATTTCAGGTGGTAAATTTGACATTAATTCTCTAATTAGAAAGCTTCATCATTATGGATTGGTCTAATTCCATCTATTCCATCTATTCTATAGCTATAGCAACTTAAGTCAGGACATAAGCCCAATAGAGAGTTGCGGCGCTTCGCGCCGCAACTCTCTATTGGGCTTATGTTTTTCCTAACATTTGTGAATTAAAAACTAAACCCAGAATCAAAGCCTGTAGCTAACGCGCAGCGTGAGCTACAGGCCTTGGGGCTTTATATTTAATTGCGCCTAGCTACTTATTTCATTACTTGTTGATAGGGGAAGACTTACATCTAGCTTATTTAATTTATGGAGTTGCATTTTTACAAGGGTGGCTGCGGTAATCGTGGCATAGAGAGGAGAGAAGCCAAGAAAGAATAACAAAATCCCATACAAAGTGCCTTGACCCCGAAAAATTGGGATAATCGCGATCGGGAGAAATGCAATCAACACAAAGTTCACCACGATCCATAGTAATGATCGACTCTTTAGAAACTGAACGTGAGATGGGCTACGAAACCGACCGTTCCACAGTACAAGCCATTGCAATATTCCGAGAATAATTCCTGCTAATACCACCCACAGAGAATTAGCCGCCAATATCGGAATGCGATCAAAGATATTACTTTCGACAAAGCCTCCATCAGCATTGATCGCAAACCCAAATTGGGCTGTATAGGCTAAGCTCGTGGCGGCGAAAGCAATCCAAGTCCAACTAAAGGTACTCGCCAAAATCCACCAAGCGGGAGACTTGAGGAACCGCCGCAAAACAACATATTGCATTAATCCTACAAAGGTACTTTCAGCAATTGCACCACATACGATACCCGTGGCTACAGAACAGTTGAGACTACCAAAACCCGTATGACAAATACCCCTCTGGATGAGATGAACGCTTAAAAAATGCACGCCCGCCAAACAAGCAGCGATTCCAAACATACTGCCCATGAGAGTACCTACTAAGGTAGTAAGTACCCACCGCCACCATAGACCTACAGCAGATAAAGCGCGTTGTGTTTGCATTGTGTGTTTGAATAAATCGCTCGAACTCGAAGAGCGCGATCGCCTAATAATTTTCTAGATTAGCTCTTCAGTGACGATCCTACGTAAAATCTCCGCCACTGTAGTAGCCATTCTCGCATCAATTTCTAACGACTCGCGCACGGGATCTTGAAGATTGAGGACAGCCCGTAAAGTCATGTTTACCGAACGGAGTTTTGGCAAAGGTAGATCGTGGGACTGAGCAAGCCGATCGACAAACTGGATACTGGCGGTATAGGTAAGCTCCGTTTGCCTGCGTTGATCGCTATAGCCAAATCCCATTTTCGAGAACACTACTGGTTCGCCGATGAAATAGGTCAATCCTAGGGCGGCGATCGCCGCATCGACATATCTTGCCGTGTCCTGCCCCATGGCATTAATCAGGGTACTTAAGCTATGCCATTGCGCCGCAGGTAATCGATTGGTTGGCGGAATATGCCGATGCCACGCGATCTGAGAAACGATACGGGTCAAGTCATAGGCAGATATTAAGTTGTCTCCACGATGGGGATCTTTGACTCCACTCAGTACCACCTGCCCTGAAGTATCACGCAGCGTGGGTTGATCGATATAGGGGACTTCGCCATAACGTCCTTGAAAGGAGAGTTTTTTGTTGCCAGTAATTTGGATCAGCCAATTTTGTAAGGTGATCGGATTCGTAAACTGCTTAAACATAGCCGCTAAGGCATTGGAGGTAATGCCATTGGACTCATCGTAATTACAAATGCGCTGGGCTAGTTCTGCGTAGGTACGTGGGGTGATTTTCCCCTGTACATCAGCGATCGCACAGTTGGCGATCGCTTGATTGGGTTGGGCTTGATTGGCTGCACAAAGGGTATAGAGCAAAGGCAAGATTTTGGTGGAACTCCAAAACTGAACATTCGCTAGGGGATTTAGTCCGATCCAGCGCGTTAACATTTGTCCGTTAACGATACTACCGATACAAATGCAGGCTTGCTGAATGCTGCTATGGAGAAACTCTAAACCAATATTTTCAATGTTGGGAACTTGATCGAGCGCGGGATAGGGGCGAAACCGAACGCGCACCTGCGACTTTGCCAGCATAGCGACTTCACCATAGGAAACCACGTTTACGCCATCGGGTAAACTGGCAAGGCGATCAGGATAAAGCGCAATATCTTTGAGTAGCGGCGATGGGGCAAAGCTGCGATTTGGCAGGCTTCTTTTCGAGCCAGCTACACAACCGTTCACCCCCCGATCGAGAAATCCTAATAAATTTGAGTCTACCTGCCCCATGTTGACACAAATATTTTGGGAGTTGATAAACTTTTGCCAGAGGCGATCGCCATTACCCATGATTTCGAGTAAATATCTGACCACCGCAGGCATCTGGAGGAGGTTATTGGTAATCGCTTGCGAATTGGCATCCAAAATCGTATCGATGCTCAGGGCATTGGCAAACTGCACAAAGGCTGCCTCGGACAACTTGCCATAGATGCCATCAATTTCACCATCGTATAGACCCAATTGCTGCAAATATGTCTGTGCTTTGGTCAATTCCTCAAATGAAAGCTTTACCTCAGTCCCTGCCATTGAATCCCTCTAAATAAAAAGCCTTGAATTTAAGCACTATGAAATAAGAACTACCAATATTCTATCGACAAGCATGGCGATCGCTATGTATAGCAGCGTAAGTTTTGCTTAATGCCAAAGATGAGTGGCGGCGCGAAGCACCGCCACTCATCTTTATTTGAGCCTTAGCTGGGCGGTAGTTTGCCAAAATTGCCCATACCTAAATACAACTCAGCAACTTCAGGATCGCTCAATAAATCCGTCCCTTTGCCTGTAAATTCATCCTTACCCAAATGCATGACATAGCCGCGATCGGCGATCGCTAGAGCCTTGCGAGCATTTTGTTCCACTAAAATAATCGATGTTCCCGACTGATTAATAGTTTGAATTAAATTAAAAATATCCTGTACCAAAATCGGTGATAGAGCCGCTGAAGGTTCATCTAGGATCAATAATTTGGGCTCTAGCATCAGGGCTCTCCCCATCGCGAGCATTTGTCGTTCTCCACCCGAAAGGGTTCCAGCCCTCTGGGTGCGGCGTTTCGCTAGTACGGGAAAAGTCTCGTAAATTTTATCTTTTAACTCCTTAATATTGCCATTGCGCGTGTAAGCCCCCATATCCAAATTGTCGGAGATGCTCAAGGATGGAAACACATTGGCAATTTGGGGAACATAGCTAATCCCGTAGCGCACGATTTGTTCGGGTTTAAGCCCAATCAACGAGCGATCGCCAAATAATATTTCCCCCGATCGCACTGGCACTAGACCAAATATGGTTTTGGCTAAGGTCGATTTCCCTGCCCCATTGGAGCCGATCACGGTCACGAGTTCACCTGTATAGACCGATAAATTCGCCCCTTGCAAAATATCTACGCCATCCACATATCCCGCCACAATATTTCTGGCTTCGAGTATGGGTTTTCCTGAAATTTGGCGATCGATGGGTTCGGTAGATTGACTGGGATTCATAGGGGGGATGGAATAGGCTCTAAGCTTAATTTTAGGCTACATTAAGCTTAATCTACATTGCGGAAATAACTACGCGAAAGCCAATGTCGTTGTAGCGATCGCCTTGCCAATGCCACTCACGGCTTGCGGAGCGGCATAATTTTGCCTCGTTGCTCCACGATCCCCCCTTGCGTACCCTGCGTCCAACATTGCCTTCTATCCAAGCCTTGCCATCCGCTGGTGCGCCATAAAAATTATCGTGCCAAGTATCGTGCCAAGTATCTTCACACCATTCCCATACACCCCCATGCATTTCGTATAGCCCCCAAGGATTAGGTACTTTCTGTCCGATTGGATGCGATCGCTTGTCAGCATTAGCGGCAAACCAAGCATAATCTGAAAGTTGAGTGGAATCATCACCAAAGTGGTAAGCCGTATTTGTGCCAGCCCGACAGGCATATTCCCATTCTGATTCGCTGGGCAGGCGATAGAGATGCTGGGTTTTTGTTGCCAATCTGCGGCAAAACTCCTGAGCATCCAACCATGAAATGCTTTCCATTGGTGCTTGTAAATTGTCGCGAAACGTAGCGATATTGTTGCCCATAATCTCTAGCCATTGTTCTTGGGTAACCGCAAATTTTGCCATATAAAAGGAAGGAACCTTAACTTCGATCAGCGGCGATTCATTCTCGCGGCGATCTTTTTCATTGGTGGGCGAACCAATGGTGAATTTGCCTGCGGGAATGCGTACCATTTCCATATAAATTCCATTTCCCAAATCATCACGAAATGCTTTATCACCTCTCTTAATCGGATCGATGGGAGGTTCGATAATCGGAGCCGATATCACGGTGACGATCGGCTTGGGTTTGGGTTTGAGGTTCTCTAGAAATTGCGCCAAACTAAATCCTGCGATCGCTGCACTAGCATTGACCAATAATTGCCGCCGATTGAGCGGTACTCGCGTTAGGGATTGTGCCAAAGATTGGGCAATCAGTAACACTTTCAGCGTAGAAACTTCGGAATCTGTTTGAGGCTTTTCCCTGCGCTCATCATCATTAGCCCGATCTCGAATATCTAGATACTCGGTGCGAAATTCGGCAATGTAGGCATAGCCCTCTAAATATTCCCGTACCAAACAGTAGTAGCCATCCTCATCAAAAAAAGCCTGCACTTTGGGCGCTAGGGTATAGTTTTGCCCTATTTCATAGAGCCTTTTAGCGATCGCTGCGGGCGCACAACTATCCTCTTCCATATCCTCTTGTAAAACTTGCCAGCAATAGATCGCACATAGAGGCTTGGGAACGATCGGCATTTCTAAATTTTCGGCAAGATACAATGACAAAGCGATCGCATCAATTTGCTCGCGATCCAGAACTTGCCTAATACGGTAACGATTACTGAGAATGCTATCTAAATCCATAGGGAAATTGTATAGCACCCCCCAAGATGGTTACATTTTTCTCCCCAATTTACAGCGCAAATCAAAATAATTGGCGGCGCGGTGCGCCGCCAATTATTTTGATTTGCTCAAATGCCCTGTTCCTTGCTCAGACGATGCCCAATATGGATCAGAAGTTCTTTAGTGGTACTTACATCTCGATCATCACCAATAACCACTACCAAAAATTTTCCTGTAGCGATCGCTGTCTCATATTTACGCGCTTCCGTCTCCGCAATTCCCAAAGAAGTTAAAACCTGTGGCAATCCACCATCCGTTTCAATATCTTGCCAGTTTAACGATCCGTAACCATGATCGGCATCGTGATAATTTTTTCCCAGTACTGAGATTTTGTCCCTGCTGATGCCAGCATCGTGAATTTCCTTTACCGCACTTTCTGCTTCCGTATGGGTGGTGAAAATGTCTACTATCGTGAACTTCTCAATTACAGGCAGATCCTGAGCCATATCCCCCAGTTTATCAACATACATTGGGGGTTCGACCGCGTAGTTATTAATCAAACCTTCCGTATCAACTGTGTAGCCATCAGCGGTGTGAAGACTGTCAGCCTCTTCGGAATTATGGGGGGTATGTTTATAGTTCGCACCTTCTCTCTCTTTCCTCGCTCTGGTTTCGGCAGGAACGATATGAGGATCGAAAGAATCAGTAGTTGTGTCGCCATTTGTGTCGCCATTTGTGTCGCCTTGAACTTTAATACTCATGATGTTCTCCTTATTAAATCAATCTTGAAGTTAGGATCGGGGATATAAGAAACCATTTAAGAATTGGATAGATCCCCCCAGCCCCCCTTAAAAAGGGGGGAGAATTAAATTCTTCCCCCTTTTTAAGGGGGATTGAGGGGGATCTCTTAGAGTTTTTGACCGCAGAAAGTAATTCTTAAATGGTTTCAAAGTATCTAGATACTAGATATAAGTATCTAGGTACAATTAAATATAAAATTCCAAAAGCTGTAGCGCAGGCGCAGACTACGCTATAGCTTCTGACTCTAGTGCAGTATAGTTAAAGCCCAAAAATAGAAGAGCGTACTACCCGCGTAGCGAGTGGTACATTCTTTTGTCTTTGGGCTTTAATTATGCTTAACTGCTTATTCATTGGGATAGAAAGGGAGTAGATACTTAGTCATCCTAATCAATGCTAATCAATGGATAATTAATCTATTGACTGAATTGCATGAATTGATTGATTACGATACAAATCAAAACTGAAAAGCGAAGGGCGGCATAAAATGCTGCCCTTCGCTTTTCAGTTTTATAAGTAGTTCGGCATCATTAAAAACCAAAACCAGAGAGCATACCGCCCGCGTAGCGGGCGGTATGCTCTTCTAGGTTTTAAGTTTACTTATGCCTAGCTACTTAGCTGTTGTCTGAATTAGGCATGAAGCCAAGCTTCCGTAGCAATTCCTAACTTACCAGCAGTATCAATCAACTGATGCAGTTCTAGATTGGAAATACCTTCGCAGAGATTTACCTCAATGTGAATAGGCTGTTTGGCAACCGATTCCAAATCGAGAATTTGTCTAGCCAGAACGCATTGGGGAGCAATCCGTTTGAATAGGTAGTTGAGAAAGGCTTCTTGCGCGAGGTTAAGATTGAGTGTGAGATTAAGGCGATCGCTAATAATTAAAGCCTGCTCGATTTGATTGAGATAACTAAATAAGGACTTTTCATCCAGATCTGGTAATTGACCTAGCTCCTGAATCTGTTTCAGAATATAGTTCTCGATCATCTTCGCATTCTCAACATGGGTAAACTTGCAGCCAAGATTGATAGCTTCGATCGCCACGGCATCAAGTCCGACATTCGGTAAGGACGCACCCGTTTCTAAGGCTTTCAGTTCCTCAGAGAGTCGATTATTTAAGACAATATCGGCTGCTACCTGTAGTTCGGGCGGTACTGGCAAATCATCGCGACGGAAAGAAATAAGAATTCCGTAATTATCGCGATAAACCTGCTCGTATAGCTGATCGAGCCGAGTCAGGGTTTCATCGGCAAGCATTTGTAAAATGCGATGGCGTTCCTCGGCAAAGAGGTGATGCAAATTAAACTGCTCGCCACTGAAATTGCTCGCCATGGCGAGAATTACCGCCGCCGTATTCGCTTGTTTGAGAACTTTAAACAGGGTAGCTTTGATTTCTTCATATTCGCGCCTGCCCGTAAAGGGTTGAATGCAGCAATGAAAGTCATCGCCGCCCAGATGCAAGACAGCAAAAATATAATTTACGGATTCTTGAGTGATGCCAGAAACCAGTTGAATCTGACCGATCGCTAAGGACATCGAGCCAATACGTTGGAGTTGATAATCCTGCTGCTGGATCTGATAGCAGTAGATCTGTTGCGATCGCGCGTAGTTGCCTAGGGTTGAACTCAGGGCATACTGAGCCGCAACTTGGGCGAGGGTAATGCGATTAGTCACGACCTGTTTGCGATACACACCTTTGCCATCTTTAAACTCAGCTAGATTGCTAGGCGCACCAGACATACGTTGGATAAATTCCTCCTCTAGCAATACTCCTGCCACATCGGCGGCAAGTTCGATCGCTCTGGCGGCATAGCGCAGGATCTGCACGGTTTCAGGGCGCGATAACTCCTCAAAGAACCAGCCGCAACTGGTAAACATCAGCAAGGCGTGGCGCTGCATTTCTAATAGTCGCAGGGCATCAACTCTTTGGGCAGAGGTGGATACCTTGTTGCCCGATTGCTGCTCGAAAAATTTCTCTAGCACCAAGGAAGATTCGGTCAGATCATCGCGTAGGGAATATTTGAGGACATCGATATAGCGATCGCGGGCTTCCCAAGGATCGTTAAAGTATTTACGCCCAATATCCACATATACAGCCGCAAGGCGATCGCGCAACCAATTTAAACTATCGCGCAATGGTCGCCGCCATAGTTGCTGATAGCCCGAACCTTCGCCGCCACAGGTGCAACCACCCTGCCAGCGATCGACTCCGTGGGCGCAACTCCAAGCTGTTACCGATTTTAGCTCGGTCTCCCATGTCGGAGGAAACAAACTTAAATAATGGGCGTAATTGGTGACATGCCAGCCCCGACGGGGAAATTCCTCAACGAAGGCATAAGAAAGGGTTTTTTCGGTAAAGTGCTTGTGATGTCCGAAGGTTTCGCCATCGGTCGCCACGGACACGATTTGATGCGGACGGCGATCGCTGCGCACAGCTTGACTCAGTCGTTTAGAAAAGTTGTGGGAACTACCAAGGAGATCCCCAAAGCCCATATCGCGGGAAATGGGACCATCGTAGAAAAATATGTCAATATAAGCGTCAGTATTCGCAGGTAAATGGAACTGACCGAGTTCGGAAACATTGCTGCTGCTGGCATTGTGGCGACGCAGGTGGCAACGATAGGCGCGGTTGGGATCGATCTGTGCGCCACCCACTTCTTGCCATGCGGGATTGGGATTCTCATCCGTCGGCATGGGGCGACAGCGCTGCGCCTGCGATGGCGCAAGGACGATAAATTTGATCCCCTCTAAAACCAAGGCTTCTAGGGTTTCATAGTCAACCGCCGTTTCCGCCAGCCACATGCCCTCAGGTTCGCGCCCAAACCGCGATTTGAAATCCTCTTTACCCCAGCGAATCTGCGTCAATTTGTCGCGCCAATTTGCCAAGGGCATGATGATGTGGTTGTACACCTGTGCGATCGCATTGCCATGACCATGGAGGCGTTCGGCACTGCGTTTATCGGCATCAATTATTGCTTGGTAGGTATCGCGATCGTGAAATTCCATCCATGAGAGCAACGTTGGTCCCATGTTGAAACTCATGTACTCGTAGTTATTGACAATCTTAACGATTTTGCCATCATGACGCTCAATCCTTGAGAATGCGTTGGGACGATAGCATTCATGGTGAATTCGCGCATTCCAGTCATGAAAAGGAGCAGCACTTTCTTGCCGCTCAATGGCGTTCAGATAAGGATTTTCACGAGGAGGCTGATAAAAGTGACCGTGAATTGTAATATAAATTCCCGAATCAGTTTGACTCTGGACATCAGGCGAGGAGACAGAAGCAGCAACAGTCACGCAAATCTTCCCTTAATAAGGCAAACGAAATATGTCATCCATCTTGGCAGATTTTTCTAATAGTTCGCAAGGAACTATAGAAAAGTTTTAGAAATTAGAGAAGCCTTAATTTCTCAGCTCTAGCTGCCGCCAGTTTTATTAGGACAAAATCAACCCCCCAAAGAGAGTTGCCGCGCTCCGCGCGGCAACTCTCTTTGGGGGTTATGTCATTAAAAACCAAAAAAGCATACCGCCCGCGTAGCGGACGGTATGCTTTTTTGGTTTTAAGGCTACTTAATTGTCCTGATATGGGTTAGAGCATCAAAATACCGTCAAAATACTGTCAAAATACCGTCAAAATATATTAGGGATCGCGATATTGCTTACTCTTTAGGCGAAACATTTGTGTCATAGTTTTCTAACTACTTTAAGGTAAGTAACTATGAGTGGGAGAGTCCTCGGGACAACCAAAATTTTAGGTGTGATGGGTTTTCCTGTCAGTCACAGTCTTTCACCTGTGATGCATAATGCGGCGATCGCGGCGATGGCGATGGACTATGTCTATCTACCATTTCCAATCCCTGTAGATGATTTGCCAATAGCGATCGCAGGGATCAAGAAGATTCAATCGGTACAAGGATTTAATCTAACGATTCCCCATAAAATCGAAATACTCCCCCTATTAGACGAAATTACCCCCATTGCCCAATCTGTCGGCGCAGTTAATACGGTTAAACGGATTGGCGATCGCTGGTTTGGCACAAACACCGATGTGGCAGGTTTTTTGGAGCCTCTCAAGCAACTTGACTGTGATTGGAAAAATATGCCAGCCGTAGTTCTAGGCAGTGGGGGAGCAGCAAAGGCTGTAGTTGCGGCTTGTCTAGATCTGGGCTGTCCCGTAATTCATGTAGTAGGGCGCGACCCCAAAAAAATTAAGAAGTTCCACGGCGCAATGACTAGCCAGTTGCATGATTACAACCTGCGCGTTCATCCTTGGACATCCATTCCCTCTTTGCTAGAAGTGGCGGGGATCGTGATCAATGCCACCCCAATCGGTATGGCAAACGATCCGCAAACCCCTATTACCGAAGCGGAAATGGCACTCCTAAGCGATCGAGCGATCGTCTATGACCTGATTTATACTCCCCGACCCACCAAATTTTTACAAATTGCTGCCGCAAGAGGACTAAAGGCAATTGATGGGTTAGAGATGCTTATTCATCAAGGAGCGATCGCGCTGGAATTTTGGCTAGAGGAAGAAGTACCGATCGACATCATGCGACAGGCTCTCATTCAACATTTAGGTTGATTTTTACGAGCTTATTTTTACGAGCTTATTTTTACGAGCTATGGCGATACTAGGGCGCGAGCTTGATTTTTATAGATGACTTCCTGCAAGCTTTGGGCATGGTATTGCGTCATGTCAAACCCCATAGTTTCTAGCAAGGACTTTGTGCTTTGTATAAAGCTATCGGAGCCACACACAAAGGTTGGGCGATCGCGCCAATCGGGCGCGATCATCGTGAGCATTTCGGATGTAAGTTTGCCGCGTAATCCGAGCCAAGCCGATCGGGACTTCAGGTGAGTGATGTTAATGGCTAGGTGAAACTTTGGCGATCGCGTTGCCATGATTTCTAATTCTTGGCGAAAGATAATTTCCTGTGGACTACGGGCACTGTGCAAGAAGGTAATATCGCAATCAGCATGGGTGTCATAAAGCCAACGGGATATCGATAGCATGGGAGCACTTCCGATGCCAGCCGATAGCAGTAATAATTTTTGAGAGGGATTGTCCGTACAATTAAAACTCCCCAAAAATCCATGGGAGCGAATCCGACTACCCACCGTCAGATTGTAATGTAGCCAATTGGAAATCAATCCCTCAGACATCGTTGCTTCTGTAGCCTGATTATTAGTGGTAGGAGGGCGCTTAACAGTAATTTCGAGGGCGTAGGGACGGGATGGGGAAGAAGCGATCGGGTAGGAACCCATGAGTTCTACTCCATTTATTTCTAACGAGAGATTGAGAAACTGTCCCGATTGGTATCGAAATAGTCGAATTGGATTGGCGACAAAGGAGAAGGTTTTCACATCTTCGGTTTCGTCAACAATTCTGGTGCATTCAAGGGCGATCGAACCCTCAGTCCAATATTCAATCGGCTGCAACTCATGTTGATGCTCGACCGCTACAGGGCGATCGCTGGACTTCTGGATTGTTACGATGGGTTGCTCTAAGTGGGAAACTGATGGCTCAGTCGGATCTTCTTCCTCTTCTAAGATTTTTATGGGTCGAGTAGGAAGCTTAATTTCCTCAATTAAGATCGCAAAGTCACCTAATTGAATCGTATCGTTCACAGAAAGGCGAAATGGTCGAAATTGTGTAAGTACGAGGTTATTAATTTGGGAACCATTAGTACTTCCCAAATCAAGGTAATGATATTGTTCGTCTTCAAAGAAGATCTTACCGTGGTGTCTGCTCACAGTGCTGTTATCAAGAAAAACATCGCATTGAGGTGCGCGACCAAAGAGAAAATCATTTTTTTTGCTTTTTTCTATGGATAATTCAATCGGTTTCAGTTCTTGGGGAATTTGAATATTAAAAATTCTCAGTTTAATCATAGAAGTACCTTAAATTTTTAAGCGTTTTTAGACATTTTTAGGCAATTTTCAAGCAGTCATTAAACTCTTGAGCGATTACAAAATATTCTTAGGAAGGATAAAAATGTCTCGGCTTCATTCCCGCAATCCCAATAACCTATAGCAATCCTAAATGGTTTGTGGAAGCGCTCCCCAAAAGGGGACGCTTCCACAAACCCAAAAATCTACAAATGATTTAGGACTGCTATATACATACAAAGTTTTATGAGTGTTTTATGAGTGTTTTATGAGTTGGACTGCTCGTTATGGATTGTGATATTTACAAGAAAATACGAAGTATTATGCGTCTCTGCCAATGCTACCCTAGAATATAACTAAAAATAACTTTTAATCCAATCCCCCAGCGTCATAATCACATAATTTTTGTTAAGTAGGGAGGCATTAACCTACTTGCAACCTACAAATTTAAAAGCCTGTACTGACCTTATATCAGGTCACACAGGCTTTATTTTGGTTCTTAAAATATTTCTTTGAAATATACGGATCTACTTAGTTTTTGTAAGGATAAAAATTCATAAAAAGAGCGATATTTCAGGCAAACTTATTGCTTTATACGTTTATATCTTGATCTATTATGTATATTATCTATCCATTATATATTAGTGATTATTGGAGGCTTTTGCACTAGACCTCATTAAATTAACACTTGTTAAATCAACACTTATTTTTTCACTCGCAACTAATGTCTGTTTCGAGAATTTAGTAAAAAAGTGACTACAGGCAACCCACTTCCCTTGTACCTCTACCGATAATAAATGGCAATGACCGCCATATCTTCCCTTTGGCTCATAATTTTGGCAAAATCGACAATTCATAGCAACTCCAAAACCCAAGCATTTCCCTATATACTCTCGTCTTTATTCTGATAATTGTTTGTGATTAATTTGTTAATTTTCTGTGATCGCGATCGCTATATTCACCTTTTATGTAGCTAGACACTGATCAGCTAAAGTGCGATCGACATATTTGCGCCTTTTTTGTTGGTATGAAATGGGCATTTCAGAATCCATCCCCCATTAGCTGACCCGTGTCGTATGCTCTAATTTTCACAAGCATTGCTATATAATTTTTCAGGCAATTCAATACATATCACTATATATTTTTATGTCGCAGGAAGATTTCCAAAAACAATTAGAAAATTTGGAACAAACTAAAAATGAGAAGGAGTTCAAGCAAGTTTACAACCTCTCTCAAAAGAATATCACCATTGCGGTCATCATCTCGTTATTACTCCCCGCAGGGGGTTACGGTTATACAAGGCGTTGGCAGCCTTTCCTGATACTGATCGGAGTCGCGATGTTGTTGGGGATTGTCATGGTTTCGCTGGACAATAGCAAAGATCAGAAAAAACGTTTATTCAATGCAGCAGCTTTGATGGGTACGATCATTGCCCCTATTGATAATGGGCTGGCGATCGCCCGCGCTAAGAAAAAAATTGAAGATTTAAAATCACAACCCTAAAACGAAGAACCTGAAGGCATAAAAAATAGCAGTATTTCCCAGACGAGCGTAACGCCTGCGAAGTTGGCGTTACGCTCTCTGATTTTGATTGTTAATTATGCTGAACTACTTACACCAATTCACGAAAGTGTGACAACACTTTTGTGAATTAAACATCAAACCCAGTCAGGTTTTGAGATTCCCAAAATGGCAACGCCATTTTGGGAATTGGTATTTAGTTATAATGAGCGAGCAAAGATCGACCAAGAATATATGCAAACTATTACACTCGGCAGCAATGGTCCAATAGTAACTGCAATAGGCGTAGGTACATGGGCATGGGGAGATACTCTGTTTTGGGCTTACGGTAAAGATTTTGGCTCTCAGGATGTAGCGGAAGCATTCCAAGCTTCTATTGATGCGGGCGTTACCTTCTTTGATACAGCCGAAGTGTATGGACTTGGCGAATCAGAACGTTTGATCGGTAAGTTTAGTCAGCAAACTGCGGTAACTATCCAAATTGCTACCAAATATTTCCCTTTACCTTGGCGTTGGCGGCGCGAATCGATCGCTAACGCCCTAACAGCCAGTCTCGGACGTTTGCAAACATCACAAATTAGTCTTTATCAAATTCACTGGCCCCTAGAATTTGTACTTAAAACTAGAGACTTTATGGAGGTATTGGCGCAGGAAGTCAAAAAAGGACGCATTCAATCTGTTGGGGTGAGTAATTACTCCGCAGCCCAGATGACCATTGCCCATGACTACCTAGCGGAACGGGGAATTCCTCTGGCGGTCAACCAAGTTCCCTATTCTCTTTTAACCAGACAAATCGAACAAAATGGAGTTCTCCAAAAGGCAAAACAGTTGGGAGTGACTATTCTTGCCTATAGCCCCCTCGCTCAAGGACTGCTAACTGGCAAGTATAATGCGGAAACGGTCAAGCATTTACAAGGTGCGCGGCGGTTTGATTCACGATTTAGTTCTAGCGCCTTACAACAGCTTGAGCCATTGTTTTCGACCTTAAAGGATTTATCGGAGAAGTATGATAAAACTCCCGCGCAAATTTCTTTGAATTGGCTCATCGCGCAGGGAAATGTTATCCCTATTCCTGGAGCAAAAAATGCCTTACAAGCGAGACAGAATGCTGGCGCGTTAGGTTGGTCGCTAACACCCGAAGAAGTAGAATTGCTCCGTCAAAAGAGCATTAAGTAGTTTGGCATAATTAAAAACCAAAACCAGAGAGCGTACCGCCCGCGTAGCGGGCGGTACGCTCATCTAGGTTTTAAGTTTACTTATACCTAGCTACTTATACCAATTCCCAAAATGGTAACGCCATTTTGGGAATCTCAAAACCTTACTGGGTTTGGTTTCTAATTCACAAAAGTGTTGTCACACTTTCGTGAATTGGTATTAGAAGTTGCGGCGCGAAGCGGCGCAACTTCTAATACCAATTCACTGGGAAGGGAGTAGCTAATTAGCAGCATAATTTTTAAGAGCGAGAAATATGAATTGTCCCCAATGTCTAGTTGTGATTCTTCCAACCGATCGCTTTTGTGAGGAATGCGGAACGCCCCTCGTCGCAGATGCTCAGCCAATGAATGGGATTAAGGTTTGTGGTAAATGCGGATCGATCGACATAGATGGCGATGGATATTGTGTTAGCTGCGGTTTTCGGAATCGCGATGTGGCACAAGATCGTTTTGCAGTGGAGCGATCGCCCTATCTCGCGGGAGTATGCGATCGCGGACTTAAGCATCATCGCAATGAAGACTTTTTGGCTCTAGAAGCGATCGCAAGTCCAGCCGCACAAATTCTGGTGGTCTGCGATGGTGTGTCTAGCTCCCAAACCCCCGAACTTGCGTCGCAAACCGTGGCGCAAACTACCTGTGAGTTTCTTGGCGATCGCCTCACACGAAGTGACGGTCAGGGTCAAAACAACGCAGAGGTGATGCAACAGGCGATCGCAGCAGCCTTAAAAGCCGTATCCGCTATTCCCTACAAGGCTGGGGCTAATGTCGATCCTCCATCGACAACACTCGTGGCGGCGATCGTGCAGGAGCGCGAAGCGACGATCGGCTGGCTGGGCGATAGCCGAGCCTATTGGATTGCCGCCGATGCGTCTCGGCAACTTACCGTGGATGACTCATGGCTGAATGATGTGGTTGCATCGGGTAAAATGTCAGCGGTGCAGGCGCTCCAATCTCCCCACGCTCACGCCATTACCAGTTGGCTCGGAGCCGATGTGAGCGACAATGCCAAGCCTTCGATCCTGAATTTCCCAATTCCGAGCGAGGGATATCTTTTACTATGTACCGATGGTCTGTGGAACTATGTCCCTGAAGCTTCACAAATCTTTGCGTTGATGCAACAGGCTCCTTCCCATGAAGCCGCGATAATTAGTCATTATTTGGTGGATTTTGCGCGATCGCAAGGCGGACACGATAACATCACAGTTGCGGTTCTATACTTTACTTAAGTTAAAACAGGATCTTCTAACTCTATGCAGTTTAAAGCCGAAGTTTTTCAGAATCAGTTTTTGCCTCAAGGGGCAAGAGAGGTTCATGCCATCATGACGGTGACGGCGGAGGGGCTTGAGAATGTCGCAATACCCACCAATACCGCTAACCACGAGAAACTGTTTGGGATTATTTGTGATATATCTGGCTCCATGTCTGGGAGCAAAATTCATGCCGCCAGAAGTGCGATGACGCAGTTGGTTAACCTATTACCAGAGAATGTCTACTTTTTCCTCGTCACAGGTTTCGAGCAAGCACAATTAACCGTTCCTCTGCTACAGGCGACACCAGAAAACAAGCAGAGAGCGATCGTAGCAATTAAAAATATAGAACCTGGTGGCACGACGGCAATCTCCACATGGTTGAACAAGGCTTTAGAGCAGTTCCAAAAAATGCCCAATGCTGTACGTCAAGCCTTGTTACTCACCGACGGACAAAATGACAAAATTGACGAACGACCTTTAAAAAATGTGCTACTTGCCTGTGAAGGGATCTTCCAATGCGATTGCCGTGGAGTCGGTACTGATTGGAAAGTGGCGCAACTGCAAGAAATTGCTAGCAAGCTTTTAGGAACGACGGACATTATTCCCCATCCCGATGCGATCGAAGCTGACTTCCGCAACATTCTCAACAAGGCGATGAGCAAGAGCATTAGCGATGTAGCGATGCGGATTTGGACTCCACAGGGAGCGAGGATCCTATTCTGTAAGCAAGTCAGCCCTGAAATTAACGAACTTAGCGATCGCGCCAAAGTAGTCAAACCGCAGGTCGTCGAATATCCCACGGGCGCGTGGGGTAAAGCAGAATCTCGCGACTATCACTTTTGCATAGAGGTCAATGCGGGCAATGTGGGCGATGAGATGCTGGCTGGTCGTGCGAGTCTGATTTGTACTGTCGATGGCGTAGAGAATAAAGTTGCCGAGGCGCGTATCCTTGCCATCTGGACAGATGACGATGCCAAATCGACCAAAATCGATCGCCGCGTCGCTCACTATACTGGGCAAGCGGAGCTAGCCCAATCAATTCAGGAAGGCTTAGAAGCCCGTGCTAGAGGCGATGTCGAGGTGGCGACGGTGAAACTTGGCAAAGCAGTAAAACTTGCCCATAACTCTGGTAACGAAGCCACGGCAAAACTACTCCGAACCGTTGTTGATATTGAAGATGCTCCTTCGGGTACGGTCAAACTCAAACGCGATATTGCTAAAGAAGATGCGATGGCGCTGGAAACTCGTTCTACTAAAACTACCCGTATTCCGAAAGATCGCTAATTTGCATCATCTTGCCGTTACTGTTTCGTTATGGTCGTTATGGTCATTAATTGTTTATGTCAATTTACACTTGTTCTAAAGGTCACGCATCGGTTGAGTCGGACTATTGCTCGGAATGTGGCGTTAAGATTGCTGGCAGTAATGCGGTAGCGATCGCGGGAATAGCCAGTCCATCGAGGTCGAGCCAAATCTGTCCCGATTGTACTGCTCCCCATGAAGTTGGTAGCGGAAACTTTTGCGAGATCTGCGGCTACAATTTTGTAACTGGCGGTCACGGTGAAGTCCCAATCCCGATATCAGCTCCATTATCCTCTGCTTCCATATCTTCCCAAGATACTTCTTCCCAAGATATTTCTTCCCAAGATGCTGCGAACGATACCATCAAGCAAAGCGCGATCGCCAATGTCGTTGAACCTGCGGTAACTAACGATCTTCCAAGCCTGCCAGTGATTCCCGCTCTTAAACAAGAGCGCTTTAGATGGGAATTGGTTGTGGCGATCGATCCTGCCTTAGCTAGTCCCGATAGCCCACCACCGCCCCACGATCTAGCCCCAGTGACGTTTCGCTTAGAAAAGCCCAGTAATCTGATCGGTCGCACTAGCGAATTACGCGCCATTCATCCCGAAGTTCCTTTAGATTACGATGATGCCGTTTCTTCTCGCCATGCTCTCGTTAATCGTCGAGATGATGGATCGTATGTGCTCCGCGACATTGGCTCTTCTAACGGCACATTGCTGAACGGTATCGAGATCAAATCCTTGGTTGATATTCCCCTTAAAAACGGCGATCGCATTGCCCTCGGTCATTGGTCAAGTATTGAAGTTAAAGCCATTCCCGACTCGATCTAGGTCGTTTTTCTGTATTTCTATCTGCGTTCCATCTGCATTCTATCTGCGTTCCATCTGTAAATTAGGTTCGTTCCCATGAGCAATCTCACTGCCAATCCGCAAAAAGCGATCGCCCCGACTCCTCGGCTCAATACGCCACAGATGCTGAAGGGTGGTTTATACCTAACTTGGGGAACCTGTGCCCTGCTGCTCATCACCACCATTGCCGCAGTCCAAGGGCAGCGCTATGCCCTTAAAACCATTGGTAAAGACACGGCTCCAAGCATTATCGCCGCTCAACATATTAAATCGGGAATTGCCGATCTTGATGCCAATGCTGCCAATAAATTACTAGTGGAAGCTGGTAAAAATCCTACTGCCGAAAAAGCCTATGACGATCGCCGAAAAGAAGTGGTCGAAGCAACCCTAGCCGCCGCCGAAAATATTACCTACGGTGATGCTGAGCGAAATCCTATTCGCACCTTATTTGTTGCCCTAGGCGACTATCGACTGAAAATCCATGAAGCGCGGATTTATCAAAAACAAAAAAATAATATAGCTATCCTAGAGCCGTTTCGAGCTGGGATAGATATTGTTGATAACACCCTGTTACCTGCTGCGGATGCTTTGGATCTAACCAATCGCTCCGCCCTCGATCGCGTATATCTTGAACAAAAATTTAATATGGGCAAGAATTTGTTTTTTGTGGCGATCGTGGGGCTGGGATTGCTCGTGATTCTAGTTGTTTTGCAGATCTTCCTCAATAAAAGAATGCGGCGACTTCTCAACCCGATGCTCCTAGCGGCAACCGCGATCGCCATTCTCTTTATGGGATATACCTTTCACGCGCTATTTTCCGCTTCTAGTCAACTCAAGCTTGCCAAAGAGGATGCATTTACATCCATTCATGCGCTTTGGCAAATTCGCGCCTTAGCCTATAGCGCTAATGGCGATGAAAGTCGGTATCTTTTAGATATAGCCATGGCAGCAAAGCACGAGCAAGGTTTTTTTAGCAAAGTGACAAAACTAGCCGACATTCCGCCCAATGAAACAGCCTTCAATAAGGTCATAACTAACTTAAGCAGCAGTAATAATGCTGGATTTAACGGATTATTTGCTGAGGCGCTCAATAACATTACCTTTAAGGGAGAGAAGGAAGCAACGATCGCCACCTTAGTGGCTTTAGGGAAGTATTTAGAAATCGATCGCCAAATTCGCCAACTTCAGCAAGCGGGTAATCGTGAGGCGGCAATTGCCCTTTGCATTGGCAATGCGGAAGGGCAATCTAACTGGGCGTTTGATCGCTTTGATAAGGCTCTCGACCAAGCGATCGCCATTAACCAGCAGGAATTCGATCGCGCCGTTGATCGGGGTTTTAAAGATCTAGAAGCCTTTGAAGTTATAACGCCCATTGCCCTGAGTGCGATCGCCCTGCTAACCCTGTTGGGAATATCGCCCCGTGTCAAAGAATATTCTATTTAAGATCTAAGATCGCGAAGCTCTTTCTGCTGCTTAGCACAGTCAAATTTGTCCTATAGCAACGTAAGAAATAGCTAAGACAAATCAAAACCCAAGAGATGAGTGGCGCACCGCCACTCATCTCTTGGGTTTTGATTATGCCCAGCTACTTATTTAAACGTGCCGCGAATTTGATTTTCTACATCTTCTGTTGTTTGACGGGCAAGATTTTCTGTTAGATCGCTTTCGCCACTGGGTTTATAGTTGGGATTGACGAGGCTGTTATTTATCCCTTCCAAGGTTTTGGCTTTAAACTGCTTCTCTTTCCCAGCAGATTCAGTTTTCTGGTTGCCTGTCAGTTTACCGAGAACTTCTTGAGCTTTGCCCTTAATATTTTGGACTGAATTATCTTGACTAGTAGTTGCAATGTATCGTGTTTGGCTGACGATAGGATCGAATGCAATCGCAGCCAAACCAGAGCCAGTACCCAAAATCATAATGCCTGAAATAAATACAGCTAAACCAATACTGACAAAAAGACTGCGAATTTGTTTAAGTAAACCCATATTTTTGTTTCCCAATTAATTGTAAAAAGTAAATTTGATAAATTCCAGAGTCTCTGTGATAGAGAGGAGTTATAAATTATCTATATGACTCCAAAGCTACTGCTTAACAGCCTTCTTGACTTCATCTTTAACATCTTCAGCAGTATGACGAATTTTCGCCTCAGATCTTTGTTCTAAACTCATGCTGTATTCTCCTGATTAAGGTTGAGGAATATGCGCCAGAATTGAGTCCACAACTCTGGAATTCTATGCTTACTATGGCAACTAAATGCTTAACTTCTTGGATGAATTGATTAAGTTGATTGAGTACAATACAAATCGTAATTTTAAAAAATTGGACAGTAATTCTAGACAAAGGGAGAAACAAATAACTTAATAATCAAGCTATCAGAGAATCCTCTAATACCAATTCACGAAAGTGTAGCCACTTTTGTGAATTAAAAACCAAACCCAGTAAAGTTTTGAAATTCCCAAAATGGCGTTGCCATTTTGGGAATTGGTATAAATCATAGACCGAGAAAATCTCTTGACGAGACTGTCAAGCATTTTGTGTAAAGTCTAGAAGCTAGATGTGGAGACGATCCTCAAAGAGGATAGCAAATCGATTAAGGGCGGGTTTCCAATCGCGAATGGGCATTGTCCATTTCTTAGAAATATT
>NZ_SELU01000115.1:0-5946 GCF_006861605.1 Pseudanabaena sp. UWO310
CGCAGCGTGCGCCACAGCTTTTTGTTTTTTATATTTAATTGCGCCTAGCTACTTATGAGCAGTTGGTGGCGAAGTGAATTGTTAAGTATGGTAAAAATCTTGTTTAATGAATTAAGTAGTTATTTAATAATTCACAATAAATTAATTTATGTCGCTAACACCTGCTTTATTTGGTCAACTTGCACAAGCAATGGGCATATTTGTATTGATCTGTGCCTTAATCACAGGATTAGCCGTTGCTTTTCAGTGGAGTTGGCGCTATCGGATGGTGGGCGCAACTCTGTTCTCTGTTGTTTTAGTTGTGGGGCTTTTCTCCCTCAGTTTTGAGCCAATTACCCGTTCATCCATTGCAGGCTCTGTCCCTTTTAAGTTAGTTTACGATCGCTTTGGTTCCCAAGCGACAATTGCAGTTGCGCCAACGATTACGCCTGAAGAGTTGGAGGCAACTTTACAGCAAGCAAGTAGCAATCTATTTTCGTCTGGGCGAAATGGTCAAGGTAAATCACAAATGACGATTTATGCCAGAACGATCATTCATCCCCGCGAAGGGCTATCTAAACCAATTTATCTAGGGCGGGTAATGCGATCGCTCAACCTTCGCAATGATCCCAATATGAAAGTTGAAATTTTTGCCGATAAATTTGCCGAACTCCCCCAAAATACAGCTTCTTAATATTACCTACAGTGCTTTGCGCTCAAACCCAAACTAATAAATTTTTTGAAAGTGCTGCAAGGCAGCACTTTCAAAAAATTTATTGTGGTTCTTTTGATCAGAAATTGCTATAAAAAAATTACTTAGATCGCTAAACAAAACTATAGCAACGTCAAAACCCTAAGGATGAGTGGTGGTGCGAAGCACCACCACTCATCCTTAGGGTTTTGATTTGTCCTCGCTATCTCTTATACCAATTCACTGAAGTGAGCCAACACTTCAGTGAATTAAAAAACAAACCCAGTAAGGTTTTGAGATTCACAAAATGGCAACGCCATTTTGTGAATTGGTATTACGTTGCTATAAATATCGCAATCCTAAATCATTTGTAGATTTGCCCCCCCCTTCGGAGTGCGCTTCCACAAACTATTTAGGATTGCGATATATACTAATATTTCCTATTTCTATAGGCTCAATAATTAAGGCAAAAAGATCGTTAAGATTACGATAAAGTATTTAATCTTGACGATCTTTCTGCCTTAGGATGTTTTTTAAGTAGCTAGGTACAATTGAGTATAAAACCCCCAAAAACTTTTGCAAATGCACAGCAAGCGCCACAGGTTTTGAATCTGTTTTTTTATCATACTCAGTCACTTAATTTATTCATAAATGTTTTTTGAAAAAATATGCGAGAACATTTGTCCGAGACATTATTATCATTATTCAATTATGCAAATCGCATTGGAGAATCAGAAACATTAACACAGCAACAATTAGATGATTTACAAAATATTAAATCAATCGGAGAGACCCTAGCTAATTACTTAGATAATACCGAAAAAGAAATAAATATTCTTAAGCAGAGGGTTAGACAACTAAATCAAGCTAATCTCATCAGAGAATTTAGCGATGAAGATAGAATTTATACCTTAATAGCCTTGATCTTTGCCCATCTCAGACATTCGATTAATATCGATGAGCTTCTAGAAACTGCGGTTTGGGAAACATCCCAATTATTACAAAGAGATCAAGTAATTATTTGTCAATTTACTGAGGAAGATGTTCAGCCTATTCAATACGAAGCTGTTAGCGATCCGAGCTATTCACTTCTAGGGCAACCACTTCCATCGATTTACACCAATCCCTCATGGCTAGATCGGTTGCAAAAATGTGTTAGTCAAGTTATTCACGATATTAATGATGCAAACATCGATCCCCTATTTGCTGAATCCCTGCGCAGTCTCAACATACATGCAGCGATCGCTGTGGCTATCCCGATGGGCAAAAGACTATGGGGACTCCTAATAGTTCATCAATACAATAATGCTAACCTTTGGCAAAATTGGGAAATTGAATTGCTAGAAAGATTGGGAACCCAATTAGCAATTTCGATCCATCAAATGCAACTGCTGGTTAAGTCCAACGATATCAGAATCGAAAGAGATCAGATAATTGCCAAGTTGCATCACAATCAACTTCACGATCCGTTAACAGGGCTCCCAAACCGCGACTCATTTATGGAGTCCTTGGACATAGCATTTGCCAAATTACAAGCTGACCATAATTTCAATTTTGCTGTTCTGTTTATAGATTGCGATCGCTTTAAAACCATTAACGAAAGCTTTGGCTTAGCTATCGGCAATGACCTCTTAAAGGAAATTAGTAATCGGATCACGATCCACCATAAAGCCAATTATGTTATCTCTCGGATCGATAGTGATGAGTTTGCAATTCTGGTCGAGAATATTAATAAGGACATTAATGGGGACGATCCTACGGGGGAAGAACTGGTTACTTCCTTAGCCGATCAAATTTTAGAAGGCTTGAAACAGCCATTTCTAGTTGATAATTGCCAACTCTTTATATCTTTTAGTATTGGCATTGCAATTAGTGACCTTGAATATATCTATGCTAATGAGATTCTGCGAGATGCGCATATTGCTATGCATCATTCTCGCAATCTGGGGGGAGGTGGAAAAGCGGTATTTAACGACAACATGAGCCAAGGGGCTAGGGTAAGGTGGCGATTAGAATCCGATCTACACCGAGCGATCGTGAATCATGAGTTTTATTTGCTTTATCAACCGATAGTTTCATTACATCAACATAAGTTGACGGGGTTTGAAGTGCTACTCCGTTGGATGCATCCTATACAGGGTTTAATTTCACCCTTAGAGTTTCTACCAATCGCTGAGGATAGTAGGGATATCATCCAAATTGGTTATTGGGTTTTTGAGACTGCCTGCAAACAGTTACATCAATGGCAGCAAGATTTTCCTGAAATGGGAGCGCTCACTTTGGGAATCAATGTTTCGACGATTCAGGTTATTCAACTCGACTTCGTGGAAAGAATTCAGGCGATCATTACGGACAGTGAAGTTTTGCCGAGTTCGATCAAACTAGAAATTACAGAATCTATTTTGATGGACAATATCGAAGTTTCTTCGCAAAAATTAGAGCAACTGCGAGATATTGGCGTTCAGGTATACATCGACGACTTTGGTACTGGTTATTCATCCTTTAGCTATTTACAAAATTTACCAATCGATGTTTTAAAAATCGATCGCAGCTTTACCAATAGAGTCGCTACCGATGCTAAGAGCCAAAGAATTATTCAATCAATTTTGCGCTTAGCGAATAATCTCGGTATGGGGGTGATTATCGAAGGTGTGGAGACCGCTCAGGAGTTAAATTACTTTGAAGGGCTAGGTGGCAGTAGCATTGAGGTACAGGGCTATTTTATCTCCCATCCCCTAGATATCCAAAAAGCAACTGAGTGGATTCAAGCATCTATTTAGCGCTGTTTTTATTAGCGCTGTTTTTATTAGCGCTGTTTTTATTAGCGCTAATATAGCTATCGCCAAAGGTACTAGGACATAAACCCCAAGAATTGACTGGCGGCGCAAAGCGCCGCCAGTCAATTCTTGGGGTTTGATTTGTCCTAAGTCAAGTGACTGTAGATATAAAACTGAAAATGGCATAGCCATTTTCAGTTTTGGTATTAGATCCCCATTCTTTTGTGAAAAAAATAGGGCTTCAACTCATTTGGGATTGCTATATCAAATAAAAAGAGAGAGGTTATGCAACGCATAACCTCTCTCTTTTTATAACTCCCCAGGCGGGATTCGAACCTGCGACCGATCGGTTAACAGCCGATTGCTCTACCACTGAGCTACTGAGGAATGTAGCTGTTTTGCTTTGTTTATTACTTCAGCGTTAATAACTATAGCGTATAAATGTGCCATTGATGCAAGCTTTTTTAAAAAAATCCAATATTTTTTTTAAAAAGCTCGAAATCTTTATGGAGAGACGCTTTGATAGCTCTAGACGTTGCCAATCAGAAAAAAAGTGGTGGCGCTATGCGCCGCCACTCATCTTTTGAAAACTTTCAATGTGATATAAATCCGAATTAATTACGCAGGTTTGTTCCTAAAGAGGTTGTCATGGAGCCAACTACAACTGCGATCGCCCCAATCCACCCCAAAAAACTTAAGGGCGATGGTGATAATAGTTGAGGCACAAAACTTGGCAAGATACTTGAGGCTGTGAGGGTCACAATTGGGGCAAGGGTGAGGATGACGCTTACCCGCGAGGCTTCCCAATGCTCAAGAGCAGCGGCAAAAGCACCATAGGCAATCACCGTATTTAAGGCGCAAAATATTAATGCTAATAGATGCATTCCTGAAAGAGTTAGCAATCGTTCAGGTTGAGCTAGGGGTGAAAATAGCAACGCTGCACTTAGGTACAAGCACAGGAGTACCGAAGTGGAAGGCAAATTTAGTAAGAGTTGCTTTTGCGCTAGCCCATAAAAAGCCCAAACGATCGCCCCAAGGACGAGTAAAGTATTACCCCACATATAGCTATTGAGGTTAATTACTAGCGATCGCACCTGCTCGTGAGAAAACAGGACTAACCCGCAGATGAGAATCGCAACCCCCACCCATTGCTGATAGTTGTATTTCTCTTTAAAAATCATTAACGAGGCTATGCCCATCATCATGGGTGCTAACTGGGTGAGGACTTGAGCATTATTAGCCGAAGTTTTACCTAAGCCCGTTACAAATAAAATATAGTTCAGGGACAAGCCTACTACCGCAACTAGAAATACTGGTAGAGAGACTTTTTTTAACTGCTGCCATGTCGGTAGCTGTCGCCTTATGGCCAGATATCCCCCCAATACGACCCCTGCAAAGGTAAAGCGAAACCAAGTTACTGTAAAAGGATCTAGTTGTTGAAGAACGATCTTAAGAGCGATCGCCAATAATCCCCATAGTAAAACCGTAAGCAACGATAGCGCCAGACCTAAACGCGATCGCCCCGAAACTTGATGTAGATGCATAGTTTAATCACGAAAATTTATAAAAGCCTTGTCAAGCAAGGCTTTGCCAAACAAAGCTTCTATAATTCTATCCCTGTCATCATTAAAGAATGGGGCAAAGCTTTGTGCTGCCTTATGCCTATATGTATTCCCATAGGCGTGACAGCTTGAGTTAGCTATAGCAGTCCTAAATCATATATAGCTATATTTACTTAAGTCAGGACATCAAAACCGAATAGAGAGTTGCGGTGCTTCGCGCCGCAACTCTCTATTCGGTTTTGATTTTTGTCCCAACATTACTGACTATAGCTATATATTACAAATCAAACCCCAAAATATGAGTGGTGGTGCTTCGCACCACCACTCATATTTTGGGGTTTCTGTTCCAAGCAAAATTTGCCTTGATATTTAGTTAAGAAAACATTTCGACACTTGAGGAGTAAATTGGCTCAACATGGATCGCAATAACGCGTTTAGGGCGGACAAGTAAAATTTCATTTAGTTCGGCTCTTACGGGAATGGGCATCAGATCGTCCTCATTTGCTTTTGCCTTAAACTGCGATGCGTACCAAGTTTTGACTTCTTCGATGGTCATAAATTTGGTTATTACCTCTTGTCCACCTTCTAGCTTTAAATGCACGATATATTCATTAGGCTTTTTGGGTTCTCTCGCCATTTCGATTTACTCCGTCTAAATTTCACTTCATCATGCCGAATTATAGCAACCGTCAAGGCGGTTGAGATCCAAAACCCCAAAAGCCACAATTTGTTAAATATAAAACCCAAAAAACAGTAGCGCACGCACAGCGTGTGCTACTGTTTTTTGGGTTTTAATTATGCTGAACTACTTAGGATTGCTATAGCTATATTCACTTAAGTCAGGACATCAAACGCAATAGAGAGTGGCGGCGCAAAGCGCCGCCACTCTCTATTGCGTTTGATTTTTGTCCTAACATTACTGACTATAGCTATATAT
>NZ_SELU01000024.1:0-69123 GCF_006861605.1 Pseudanabaena sp. UWO310
CCTGTCGGATAGCTGGTTATTTCTCAATAATCCAGTCTTTTATTTTCTTGACGAGGTTTATTGGTTTCTTAAAGCTTTCAAACTATTCTTTTGTCTAGGTTCCTTGCGCTTTTCCTTTCAGTTCGGGTTGCTTCGCTTTCGCTCCGCTTCCCTTCAGCGCTTTATTAAGTTAGCAACCTTATTTGCCTTTGTCAAGCGTTTTCTTGGAGAAAGTTTTAAGAAGAATTTAGCTTGGATCGTCTATTCCTTATGGTAGAAGGATTGTAGTCTCTAAAAAAGGTTTTAGGATTTAGGCAATGCCGCTTCAATTGATTTAGTTACAAGGGCTTGCACTGCATCTACACCTTCCCAGCCCCTGATTTCAGTGACTTTCTTTTCGAGATTTTTGTACGAACGGAAAAATTCAGCTATCTCTTCGAGACGGTGGGGGGCGATGTCGGCTAGGGTTTTGACATCAGCGTAACGTGGATCTTTGGCGGGGACGCAGAGGATTTTTTCGTCGCGATCGCCGCCATCGATCATGATCAGCATTCCGATGGGGCGAGCAGGAATAACGCATCCAGGGAAGGTGGGTTGATCCATGATGACCATGCCATCCAGAGGGTCGCCGTCATCAGCAAGGGTATTGGGGACGAAACCATAATCGTAGGGATATTGCACCGAAGAGTAAAGCACGCGGTCTAGGGCAAAAGCGTTGAGGTCTTTGTCAAACTCGTATTTGTTTTTGCTACCTGCGGGGATTTCGATCAAGACGTTGAGAATTCCAGCTTTGGGCTGGGGTGGGATACGCGATAAGTCCATTTTTGTACCTTTGTACCTAAGTTATAAGTTGCTAGCTATAAGTTGCTTTGTTGGGTTTTGTGGGGGTAGAGATTTGGTCGCCTAAGCGATCGCAAACATACCTAGAAAAGTATATAGAATCACCAGTACCGTTAAGACATTAACTCCAGACAATTAACTCCAGACAATTAACTCTAGACAACTAACTCATACCAAAGCTCAAAATGGCTAAGCCATTTTGAGCTTTGCAAACCCTTACTGGGTTTGGTTCTTAATCCACGAAAGTGTTGCCACACTTTCGTGGATTGGTATCAGAGGAGGATGGTCGGGTGGTTAATTAGTTAGGCTGATACGCACTTTCAAAAAAATATGCTTTACTGTGATGCATGTGAAGTGTGAGGATGTGCATGGTTTTGCAGCAGGAAGCTCGGTTCCCTATTGGTGTTTTTGATAGTGGGGTTGGGGGACTTACGGTTTTACAAGAAGTTCATCGCCAACTACCTAATGAGTCTGTAGTTTATTTTGGTGATACCGCCCGTTTACCCTATGGCAAGCGATCGCCTGTGGAAATTATTGAGTATGTATATGAGATTTTGCACTGGATGCAGTCTAAGCAAGTCAAGATGGCAATCATGGCTTGTAATACCAGTTCGGCTTTAGCACTAGATGTAGTCAGAAAAGATTTCGATCTGCCAATTCTGGGTTTGATTTTGCCAGGGGCAAGAGCAGCGGTGGGCAAAGGAAAAAGGATCGGTGTAATTGCCACAACTGCCACAGTCAAGAGCGAAGCTTATGTACAGGCAATTCGGGAAAGCGATCCTCAAGCACAGGTTTTTCAGATGGATTGTCCTGAATTTGTACCTTTGATCGAGTCCGATCGCATTCAGGATCCCTATACTTTGCAAGTTGCTAAGGTGTATTTACAACCATTGATTGAGGCAAATATTGACACGCTGGTGTTAGGTTGCACCCACTACCCCCATTTGTCAGGAGTTTTGCGTCAGATTCTGCCCTCCCATGTGGCTCTGGTCAACCCTGCTTCCTATGTAGTTAGGGCGGCGGGTCAAGAGTTAGATCTCATGGGGTTGAAATGTCTGGATAGCCGTAGCGATCGCGCTGAGACGAAATTTTTTGTAAGTGGAGAACCTGATCGTTTTGCTCAGGTGTCTCGCCGCTGGTTAGGAAAGTTGCCTTTGGTGGAAAAAGTTTCCCTATCTCCTGTAGAATTGCTGTCTTAAACTTTCGCTCGGGACTCTACAGTCAAATTGTTGGGAGTAATCTTTTGAATCAATATTACCGACAATCGCTATGGCTCATGTTTTGCTTGATAGCTACTACCTGTCTCAGCTCGCAAGCAGCTAATGCCAAGGGGTCAACTGATTTACCACAGGATCGTCGCCCCCAAGAACAATTGCTAGCTCCGATACAACAGCTACAACAAAATGGTGACCTCAAAAGCGATGCCCCCAAAAACGATGACCAAGTTAACAGCACCCAAACTAACAGTGCCCAAGCTAATAGTGCCCAAGCTAATAGTGCCCAAGCTAACAGTGACGACTTTAGGTTAGCCATCAATGGCAATCACCAAACGCAAACATTGCCATTGGTGGCTAATCCTATTACTTCAGACCCAAGCACTTATCGCAATGATAATTCGCTGGGAATAATATTATCTGGAGCATCTGGATCATCTGGATCGGTGGCTAGTAGCAATTCACCAACAACTATTGATGGGTTGTCATTTAATGGTTATGGACAACTGGTAATTCAGGCGAGTCGGGCGATATCCTATCGGGGCAGTCTGAATTTAGCCACTAATACCTTTACTGTGACCATTCCTGCCACAAGAATCTCACCGCAGTTACGTCGTCCAATTTTAGGCTCGAATAGCCCAATCGAACAGATTCGCCTCAACCAAGTGGGTGATGCCGTAATCATTACTGTCAAAACGATCGCGGGTTGGCAAATCCGTGAGGCAATCAGAACCGATCCTCAAGCGATCGCATTGCAGTTAAACAGTGTAGGACAGGTTACTACGAGTAACGTACCGATTACCAGAACTCAAGCCCAAAACACCTATAGCAATGTTAATGGTCGTCAGATCATTGTCATCGATCCTGGGCATGGGGGACCTGATGTGGGAGCTACGCGCAATGGAGTTTACGAAAAAGACATTACTTTGGTAATTAGTAAACAACTGGGCAGGATATTACAGCAAATGGGCTATTCTGTGGTGTTTACCCGCACTGAAGATATCGATCTCGACCTCGACCCAAGGGTAAAGATTGCAGAGAATGCTAGAGCGAGTGCCTTTGTGAGCGTGCATGTTAATTCACTGGATGCCAATGCCTCTCAAGTCAGTGGAGTTGAAACTTATCACGCACCAGGTGCGTCTTTAGGAGAGAATCTTGCCGAGTTAGTACATGGGCAAATTCTTGCCATAACTGGGGCAAATGACCGTGGTGTGAGGTCAGCTAGATTTTATGTGATTCGCAATACTTCTATGCCTGCAATTCTTGTGGAAACTGGATATATTACCAATCCAACCGAGGCTTCAAAATTAGTCAACAGTGCTTATCAACAGCGCATGGCGGAGGCGATCGCTAAAGGGGTCGATCAATTTCTAAAGTCTTACCGAAGGTAGATTGAGGCGATCTGCATAGCCCAAAGATCTAGCTGTTTAATAGCTAATAGCTCAGATTTCGGATAATTACGTTATTGGGAGAAATGTTTTGCGATATCGACACATGGTAGTCGGAATTTTAGTGAGCCTAGCTACTAGCTATGGATGGAATATAGGCAACTTTGCTAGCAGCGAAGCTAATCCTATACATCCCGACATTTTGGAATCATCTCTGCTTCAAAATAAACAAAACACCCCAAAGGGAATAGGAAATTTACAATCCCAGTCCATAAATACAAATAATCGAGTGGCTCAAGATCGAGTGGCTCAAGATCAAGTAGCTCAAGATCGAGGGACTAAAATCGCACAGGCGATACCCATTAATCCAAGCTTACCCATTTATAGACCAGTCAATCCAACTAATCCAGCATCCTTAACCGCTGAGATCGAACGCTTGAGTTTAAGCAGTACGGGACAATTGAGCGTAGAGGCAACCCAAGCCATAAGCTATCAAGTTAGTCTCGATCGCACTGGCAACTTCAACTTGGTTATCCCCAATGCCAAGATTTCGGCAAATTTCCAACGCCCTAGCCTTGCTGCCAATAGCCCTATTGAGAGGATTAAGCTTTCACAGGTTGGTAATGCCGTGGAAATTGGCATTAAAACGAGTGCTGGTTGGCAAATACGTGAAACGTCAAGGCTCAATAATAAACAAATCAAGCTCCAAATTTCCGCGAGTGGAGTTGCTTCCAATCCTGCCAATCCATCACCTTTGCCGACTAACAATCCTTCTCCGAATATTCCCCAAAATACAGGCGATCGCCGTCGGGGCGTAATCTATGTGGATGCAGGACATGGGGGCAATGATCCTGGAGCCGTTGGAAATGGCATTCAAGAGAAAGATGTCGTTTTGCCAATTAGCCTCAAGCTCGGACAAGCCCTACAGACTATGGGTTACACCGTTTATTACACCCGTACTAATGATGTGGAAATCGACTTAGAGCCTCGCGTTGCCGCAGCGGAGAGAATCAATGCCGATGTGTTTGTCAGCGTCCATGCTAATTCCCTTGCCGCAGGCAATAGTGACATCAGTGGCATTGAGACCTATCATTCACGAAACTCAACGGTTGGTAGGGAACTGGCAAGCTATGTGCATTCGCAGATTATTGCAGGAACAGGGGCAAACGATCGCTCGGTTAGAGGTGCAGGTTTTTATGTAATTGCCAGAACTTCGATGCCTGCGATTTTAGTCGAGACAGGCTTTGTAACGAATCCAACCGAAGCAAGGAATTTAAATAGCCCAGATTACCAAAAACGGATGGCAGATGCGATCGCGCGCGGGATCGATCAATTTATGCGCGTCCGAGGTAGATAATAGCAATTCCCAAAATGGCGTTGCCATTTTGGGAATTGCTATTAAGCATCGCTCAGGCAGGAGATTTAGAAAATTCCAAGGGAGAATGGGACTGTTGCTGTTGTCGTGCATCGGTGATCAGCCAATCTAGGGCTGCCGCTTGCAAATCGATCGTTGCACCTGTTTTATCAACACAGTAACGACCAAATACCAATTTATCGACTAGCCGCACATCAGACAGACGGGAATACTCAAAAATCACACTCCGTTCAACCACCGCGCCACTACAAACATGACAATTAGGACCAATCATTGTCGGACCAATGATGGTGGCTCCATCCTCGATTTGAGTCATGCCACCAATATAAACAGGGCCGCGAATATCAACTTTGTCCCAATTAACCGAAACATTTAAACCTGCATAAATCCCTGGCTTAACTTCATGCCCCGGAATATTAACGTTTTTAATTTTATCTAGTAGGACATCTTGGATGGCCTGCCAATAGTCGGGAACCTTACCAATATCCACCCATTGAAAGTCCATCGAAATGGCATGGAAAGGTAAATCGGCTGCCACCAATTTGGGGAACAAATCACTACCAAGGTCAAATTCTAGCCCTGAAGGGACATAATCAAGGATTTCAGGTTCAAATATATAGATGCCTGTATTGATCGTATTACTCAGGGCATCTTCAACCCTTGGTTTTTCTTGAAATTGCTTAATTCGACCATCAGAATCGGTAACCACTACCCCATAGCTAGAAACCTGATCTCTAGGAACAGTTTTAGTAATAATCGTAGCTAGGGACTTTTTTTGACGATGCCAATTCACAGCATAGGTGAGATCAAGATCGATCAAAGCGTCGCCACAAAGGACAACAAAGGTATCATCAAAAAACGGGGAGAAATCTTGGATTTTTTTTAGTCCTCCAGCTGAACCAAGCGCACTACCTTGGAGCTTGCCATCAATAATGGTTCCTTCAAAGGAATATGCCATTTGTACGCCAAATTTTTGACCATCTCGAAAATAATTCTCGATCTCTTCCGATAGGTGGCTAACGTTAACCATGATCCGATCGAAGCCATGCTGTCTTAGTAGCTCAACTAAAAACTCCATCACAGGCTTTTGCATGATGGGAATCATGGGCTTAGGCATGATATTCGTGATCGGGCGGATTCTAGTACCTTTACCCGCAGCCAAAATCATGGCTTTCATAAATTACGTTCTCCTCTCACTACGATTAAATGGCACTTGCATAAGCACCTCGGCATAATTAAAAACTCTAATCTCCAAACTATGCCGATCGCTATGCTAAAGGCAAACTATTGGGAATTTTATTTTTAATTATGCTTACCTACTCATCTAAAATTTAGTTTACTAAGCTCTGCCAAAGCTCCCTAAAAACCGTCTTATCATACCTTGTAATACCATTTCCCTGAAGTGTGCCAATACTTTAGAAAACTAAAAACTAAACTCAGCAAGGTTTTTAAGTTCAAAAAATAGCAAATTATTGCAAGCCCCAAGAAGAGAATGGCGGCGCGAAGCACCGCCATTCTCTTCTTGGGGCTTGATGTCAGAACTAACGGGCTTAAAAATCAATGCTACGACTGTTATATAAACTCATTGCTTTTTCTAACCCATCCGCTAAAATGCTGGTTACTGTAGATTCGGCAAGGTTAAGAATTTCAGGCAATACTTTAGTTTCTGTGGCGGAAAATCCACCGAGAACGTGATTAGTGACATTTTGATTGGCTTTAGTAGCGATCGCTTCATCACTACCCGATCTACCACCTCGACCAATACCCAGACGAAGGCGGGGAAAATTTTGCGTGCCCAGATGCGCGATTATGGATTTCATACCATTATGTCCACCCGCAGAACCAGAGGGACGCAATCGCAGCTTACCAAGGGGTAAATCCATATCGTCATATACAACCAAAATATTTGCGGGGCTACCTTTAAACCAATCCGCACAGGCGCGGACAGACTGTCCCGACAAGTTCATATAGGTAGTGGGCTTGAGCAAACGAATCTTACTATTACCGACCAATCTACTTGACAATCGCCCCTCACCAAAGAGCCCATAAAAGCGTTTTTCTTTGCCAAGGGAGATATTCCAAGATGTGGATAGGCGATCGATCGCCATAAAACCAATATTGTGCCGAGTGCGATCGTATTCTGCTCCAGGATTACCCAGTCCTACAATTAAAGATATGGATTGAGTCTCAAGCATCCGCAGCGGTTGTTACTTCCTTAGTTTGTTCTGAAGAGGTGGCAACAGGAGCAGCAACAGATACAGCTTCAGGATTCTGTGAAGATAGGGTTGCCGAGGATGTCGCAGGGGCTGACTCAGCAATTGTTGTGGGTTGCTCTAAACGCTCGGCTTCACGCTTAAATTCCGATTCAAATTCGCGGGAGGCATCTTGAAAACCTTTAATAGCTTTACCCATACTACGCCCAATTTCTGGCAGCTTTTTGGGGCCAAAGATCAACAGAGCAACGAGCATGATCAGAATCATTTCAGGCAAACCAATACCAAAAATATTCATCAAGAATGACCTTCTTTTTAGACGAGTTAGACGAGTTAGACGAGTGAACTATTAGCGATCGCAAACCAGAGACCATCGGCGATCAGTCGATCCTGAATTTTAGAATCTATCAAAAAATCTATCAATTAAGTAGCTGGGCATAATTAAAATCCGGATCTAAAACCTGCGGCGCACGCTGCGCGTGCGCCGCAGGTTTTAGGGTTTTATATTTAAGCTCACTTACTTACATTAAAGGCACGCTTTGCGTGCCTTTAATATGGGCTTAGAACTAAAAATCAACCACCCCAGTTAAGATTAACGCCATCAAGGATCAAGGAGGCGTTATACAACTGGAGAATAATGACTAGAAATACAAGGAACAAAGCCATGAAAATAGCCATGAGGGGAGTCGTACCCCAACCGCGAGAGACTTTACCGTATTCTGCATTCAGCGGTCTGAGAATATCACCAAGCCATGTACGTTGTGACATAAGTTTGTTTTCTTAAAGGGATTGTTACAAAATAGTATAATTGTAATTTAGAATAACTCAAATCATTGGTTCAATTCATGGAAAACGCAACTTCGATCGCAATTACTATCGCCGTATGTGTAATCTGCTTAACGGCTTATGCGATATACGTGGCGTTTGGGCCTCCGAACAAGGAATTAGTCGATCAATTTGAAGAGCACGAAGATTAATTTTTAACCTCGCCAGTAATTATCAGCAGTAATTATCGCCAGTAAATATCGGCATAATATCGGCAGTAATTACTGCCGATATTATGCCATTGAAATTTTATAGCTATGAATGATCATTTCCGACTAACCCATGAGGCTCTAGATGTGGCGGCAGCTTATGCGATCGCCGACAAGGCTCGTAATGGCGCGGTCGTCCTCATGAGTGGCATGGTACGCAATCAGACAGGGGGACGTGCAGTTGATTATTTGGATTATCAAGCCTACGACACGATGGCTTTACAAGTTTTTCAACAAATTAGCGATCGCTGCCATCGGCAATTTCCCATTACCGATGTGGTCATCCACCATCGACTAGGAAAACTGAAAATCGGGGAAATCAGCGTGTTAGTTGCCGTGGGCTCGCCCCATCGCGGCGAAGCTTTCGAGGCCTGTCGCTATGCGATCGACACCTTAAAGGCGGAAGCACCGATCTGGAAAAAAGAATTTTGGCTGGATGGCGTTAGTAGTTGGGTCAATTGCCCCATATAAATTCCAGCAAGTATTTTAAGAGTGCCGCAAAGCGGCGCTCTTAAAATACTTGCTGGAATTTATCTTGCTATGCTTTTAGAAAAATCTTTTTTTGCCCGCCCTGCCCAAGAAGTCGCGCCAGAATTGCTAGGCTGCAAGTTAGTCCGCAGCATTGCAGGGGAGGAATATCGGGGAATTATTGTGGAAACTGAAGCCTATGACGCAACCGATCCCGCTTGCCACGGCTATCGGCGCAAGACTGCTCGCAATGCGGCAATTTTTGGCGCTCCCTGTACGGCTTATGTTTACTTAATCTATGGAATTTACCATTGCGTCAATATCGTGACCGATCGCGAAGATTTCTGTAGTGCGGTGTTAATTCGGGCGATTGAATGCGATCGCTTGCCTAGTTGGAGTAAAGATAAGCCCCATCGAGCAGGCTCAGGGCCGGGGAAACTATGTCGTTTATTACAAATAGATCGCCAACTAGATGGAGTGGCTTTACATCCCGACCAGCATCTATGGCTAGAAGCGCGATCGCCAGATTTTAACGAGCCCATCGTGCAAACCACCAGAATCGGAATTACCCAAGGTATAGACATTCCTTGGCGGTGGTATCTAAGCGATCGCACCTCTGTATCTCGCAAAAATCCCCCAAAGCAGAAAATTGCCCCTCATACCTAAGCAGGAGGGTGGTGGCGCAATGCCCTACCACCCTCCTCTTGAGCTTGTAGCAAGGTAATGATGACAGCAAACCAAGCCCTGTAGAGTTTCGCCCCGTAGGGGCGCAACTTTACGGGGCTTGGTTTGTAATTAATTATGCCTAGCTGCTCATAACACTAGAAGTAACTTTTTAGTAAACATACTCATAACTTTAGGGATAACCTTTTAATAACTTTTGGAGAAATAAATACTTAAGCAAGGGAGTACTATGTCTCCATGAAACGGACTGTTTGCCCCTTGGGGACTTTTCCTTGAGGAATATATCTAGAGACTCCTTCAGACATTTTAATTAAGCCCTTATATAAGTCAATTTACTTAAAATTAAATATTTTTTAGCTTCTAAACATCAAGGAGCAAGGAGAGAATCATCATGCGTATAGAAGTAATGCAACCCATTGGTCACCTTGATGCGACCAGCACTAACTATTTTCGTCAACAAGCAAGCGATGTGCTAGATCGCAAACCTGACGTACTACTTATCGATCTCCAACATCTAAAACAGATGGATAGTTCGGGATTAGGAGCCTTAATTTTTGCGTTAAGAACCTCTAAGGCGATCGGTTGTAAGTTTGCCCTCTGCTCCATCAGCGAATATGTGGACTTTCTCTTAGAAGTAACCTCAATGAAGACTTTGTTTGAGGTATTTGAAAATCGCAGCCACTTTGAGCACTCGCTCAAACAAGCTTAGGACAAATCAAACCCCAAGAATTGACTGGCGGCGCGAAGCGCCGCCAGTCAATTCTTGGGGTTTATGTCCTAGTATAGCTATAGCCACTTAAGTCAGGACATCAAACCCAATAGGGAGTTGCGGCGCGAAGCGCCGCAACTCCCTATTGGGTTTGATGTTTGTCCTAACGTTATCACAGTTTTGTGAATTAAAAACCAAACCCAGTAAGGGTTTGCAAAGCTGAAAATGGCTATGCCATTTTCAGCTTTGGGATAACGTCTCCATGGGTATTAATACAACTAAGCGATACAGCGATCCAAAAGCGAGACAAATGTTGTTAAAATTTTCACAATTAATAATGACTGCACTCTATAAATAAATCATGGAACCTCAAGAAACTACTGACGAAGCAACCGTAGAGAATGGAGCTGAAGTTGTAGAAGTCGCTAGTGCGGCAAAACCCACCATCGAAATCCCCGTTAAGCCATTGCCCCCCGCTCCTGAACCAGCAAAATCAATAGCAACAAGTCTCCCACCCACCAATGACTCACTGCCAGAGAGCAACCCTCTCTGGGAACAGGTTCAGCAACTTTGGCAAGATTACTTTGGCGAAGGCAAAAAAGATAACCTGACCCTTGCGATCGCTCTCGTCGCTGCCATCCCACTTCTAATTGCCACATCAGCACTCTTAGAATTCCTCAATAAACTACCTTTATTACCTAGCATCTTTGAACTGGTTGGTTTTGGTTATTCCCTGTGGTTTGTCTATCGATATCTATTGCTAGCCAGTAGCCGCAAAGAACTAATTGATGCGATCATAACTTGGAAAAATAAGGTTTTTGGCTAAATCTCTAATAAACCTTTCTGATAAATCTTTCTGGTAAACACAATGCAAAAGTCATATGAACAAAATATGGACAAAGGGGGCTAAGCCCCCTTTGTCCATATTTTGTCCATAGCCTGTTCGCAAGCCATTCATAGGTATATTCACAGGCATAGTGTATTAGATGCGTAGTGTTTAGAGCTAGGATATTAGCAAAGTAAAGCAAAGCAAAAAATTGTTAAGCTGTTGCATAAGCAGTCTTGGGAAGTGAAGAGGTATATACGTCAAGCATGGGCAAAATTGTAGGTATTGACTTGGGTACGACAAACTCTGTGGTAGCCGTTATGGAAGGTGGCAAGCCCATAGTGATTGCAAACTCAGAAGGTAGCCGCACCACTCCCTCCGTTGTTAGCTTTACTAAAGATGGCGAACGTCTTGTCGGACAAATGGCTCGTCGGCAAGCGGTGCTAAACCCTGATAATACCTTTTATTCGGTCAAGCGTTTTATTGGACGCAAGCATAGCGAACTCTCTGCAGAGACTAAGCGAGTACCCTATACGGTCAGGCGTGACGATCAAGGCAATATTAAGTTACGCAGTTCTAGACTAGAAAAGGATTTTGCGCCCGAAGAAATTTCGGCAATGGTGATTCGCAAGCTCGTCGATGAGGCAAGTCGATATTTAGGCGAACCTGTAACAGGTGCGGTGATTACGGTTCCAGCCTATTTTAATGATTCCCAAAGGCAAGCGACGAAAGATGCGGGTCGCATTGCGGGTATTGAAGTTAAACGAATTTTAAATGAACCGACGGCTGCTTCCTTAGCCTATGGCTTAGATAAAAAGTCTAACAAGAAAATTTTAGTGTTTGACCTTGGTGGCGGTACGTTTGATGTATCGGTACTGGAGGTGAGCGATGGCTTATTTGAGGTCAAAGCAACAACTGGTGATACGCAATTGGGCGGCGATGATTTCGATCGCCAAATTGTCAATTACCTTGCCGAAGAATTCCTCAAATCCGATGGGGTGGATCTGCGTAAAGAGCGTCAGGCTCTCCAACGGCTGACCGAAGCTGCGGAAAAAGCCAAGATCGAGCTTTCGACGGTCGGCGTTACCGAAATTAATTTGCCCTTTATTACCGCAACGGCGGAGGGTCCTTTACATTTAGAAACCAGCTTAAAGCGATCGCAGTTTGAGCGATTGAGCGCCGATCTATTAGAGCGACTACAAATCCCCCTCGATCGCGTCTTACGGGATGCCCAAATCAGCCCTCGCCAGATCGATGAAGTCGTGTTAGTCGGTGGTTCCACAAGGATTCCTGCGGTACAGGAAATGGTAGAACGCGCGATCGGCAAGCCACCGAGTCAGAGCGTAAATCCCGATGAAGTCGTAGCGATCGGAGCCGTGATTCAAGCGGCGATTTTATCTGGAGAAATTAAGGACGTATTACTGCTGGATGTCACGCCTTTGTCTTTGGGTGTTGAAACTTCAGGTGGTGTAGTCAAACGCTTAATTCCTAGAAATACGACGATTCCCTGTCGCAAGATGGAATTATTTACGACTGCCGAAGACAATCAAACCTCCGTAGAAATCCATGTAATTCAGGGAGAGCGAGATCTCGCTGAATATAACAAGTCCCTAGGACGCTTTAAGCTCAGTGGGCTCGATCCCCAGCCCCGTGGGATGGCGCAGGTTGATGTGACCTTCGATCTTAATACCGATGGAATTTTGGCGGTAACCGCCTGCGATCGCCGTACAGGTGTCGAGCGTCGAGTCACGATCAAGGGAGCTTCCACCCTAGACGAAAAAGAAGTGCAGCGGATGGTTACCGAAGCAGAGCAGTTTGCCGATCGCGATCGCGCCAAACGTGAACGCATTGAAAAATTAAATCGAGCCGACAATCTTGCCGTAGGGGCAGAGCGACAGTTAAAGGAATTAGCCCTTAACTATGGCTACAAACTAAGTTACGAACGCCGCAAACAAATTGAGGGAGCCATTAAAAAACTCAGGGATGCGATCGCCAAAGAGGACGATGCCCTGATCGATCGCGCTCAGTCAGAACTCCAAGAAGCTCTCTATGCCCTATCGAGCGAACTCTATGCCGAAGAAGAAGAAGACTTCGACGATGATGATGACGATCTATTTAGTGGCATCCTCGAAAGTATTGGCAGTTTTGCCAGCCGCAATAAACGCGGTAAGGATGAAGACGATCGCCGCCGTCCTAATACTAGGGTTTCCTACGATGACGATGATGATTGGATGTAAGCCAAGTGTAGGGCAAGCCCACAAGAGAGATATGGCGCGAAGCGCCATATCTCTCTTGTGGGTTTATACCAATTCACGAAAGTGTGACAATACTTTTGTGAATTAAACACCAAACCCAGTAAGGTTTTGAGATTCCCAAAATGGCGTTGCCATTTTGGGAATTGGTATTACTGGCTATATAGCTGTCGCCAAGTGTACTAGGACATAAAACCCAAGAATTAATTGGCGGCGCGAAGCGCCGCCAATTAATTCTTGGGTTTTGATTTGTCCTAATTCAAGTGACTAAAGTAAGCCAACACTTCAATAAATTAAAAAACAAATCCAGTAAGGTTTTGAGATTCCGAAAATGGCGTTGGCATTGTGGGGATTGGTATTATATTCAGAACAGGCGGAACATGGCGCTGCCTTTACTTTGATATTTTTTTTGATATTTTTTAAGCTGCATGGCGATTGTCGCCAGCTCTAAGAAAGTGATAAGAGTACATTCTCGGAACTATTTTGATGAGAATCTAGAAGCAATTATGCCTGTAGAGATAAGATCGCGCTACTATGACTGATTCTGAATCTAGAAACCAACCTGCACAAATCGCCAGCCCATTATCGGTCGCCTCCCAGAAATCGTGGTTTCAGTTACCGCGTAGTCTTAGCACCTTTGAAACATGGGGATTTGGCACAACTGGACTCTTGCTTTGGTTTGGCGTAGCGCCAGCAATGCATATTGAGTTGGGGGAGAAAGCAATTTGGGTATGGATTCCTTCAGCATTTGTCGCCGTATTCCTCAATCTTCAAATCAGGAACTTAGGAAAACATTGGCAGGATATGTCAGGAGGGACTCCTAACTATACAGTGAGGTTGCTCAAAGAATATCCATTTATAGCTAAGTATGGAGCGATCGGCTATTGGCTGGGCTGGGTATCGGTTCCAGCGATCAATGCCATTATTCTAGCGGATTTAATCAAAAGCATCCTATTAGATTTTCACATCTATATTCCCGATGGGTTTCTCAAAGTTGCCTTTGTGTTCCTGCCCTATGTCGTGGCATTTAGTGGCACGCGCTCGATGGCTATCTTTCAAGCATTTTTTATCGTCCCCGCCGTCAGCTTATTCCTTGCTTTCTGTATTGGCGGACTCAACTGGTTAGCATTTGATCCCACCAGTCCTGGATTTCTGTCCACAGGTGGCGTGAGTGCGCCATCATTTGTGCTATGGGCAAAGTGGTACTTTGTAGCGACCTACGCCATCTATGGATGTGAAACTGCTTCCTCCTTTGTTGCCGAAAGTCGTCGTCCCGATCTAACCCTAAAATGCTTGCAATACATGGCAATTCTCATTCCAGTCGTGTATGTCGGTGGATCATGGGTTTTAGCAAGACTATCGACTAATCCTCTGGCAGGCGAAAATACTTATTTGCACCTACTGGACGCGGCAAAACCATTTTGGGGGGCTGCGGCTTCTCCATTAATTACCTTTTTGGTTGCCGCTGGTTGTTTGCTAAGTTCGGTAACTGCTGCATCCAACTCTCCTAGAGTTCTTTACCAGCTTGCGCAAGAACGTCATTTATCCCCTTTATTCACATTATTTACACCTCGTAGCGTGATTGGTCATGGGCTGGTGGCAACTTTAATCATGAGTTTGCTATGCCTATTTTGGGGTGACGTTTCGCGAATAGTCATGATCACGGGCACGGGCTACCTATCTAGCATCACGATCCTACATTTAGCAATTTGGCTAAAGCGCGATCGCCCTGAAACCTTGTATCCCCATTGGGCAGTTTTATTTTTAGCGATCGAATCCGTAGTTTTAGTCGTTGGGGGAATCGCCTGGAGTTGGCAAGATTTACTGATTGGCTTGCTCTTGCCAATTTTCGTATTAGGAGCCGATGCTTTAATGCGGCGACTGCCTTTTGCCTTTTTTCATGTGCAATGGTGGGAAAAAATTTACCGCCATAAGACATCCCTAAGATCGTTCGATTTTATGATCGTCCAAACTATCACCATCATTATTTTGGTATGTGGTAGTACGGGAATAGGTTGGCTAGCTTTTAGCCTGCTAGATCAACATGCTGAGCATAGTGACACCAATCGCAACGCTCTATTTTTAGTGCTGCTCCTAGTTGTTGCCTTTCTTGGAATTGCGATCGCTTGTTGGACGAGCTTACCGCAGGTCATGACTATGGAAGAAGCCAGACAAAGAGCAGAACATTTATTTGTGGCAGCCTTGGATGCCATGCTGATTGTCAATAACCGAGGCGAAATATGTCAAGCCAATCCTGCGGCAGCCTCACTCTTTGAAATCGATGCAATGCAACTGATAGGCAAACCCCTCGGACTCTTTTTAGAGGGAATTGATTACGATCCCGCCCTTTGGGATAACCTCAGTGAGAGAGAATTAAAACATAAATACCGCTTCAATACTGAAGCGAAAATACCCAGCGTCGTTGAAGTAGCGGTATCGGAATATTTCAATCAATCCGATCGCACTCAGGAATATATTGCCATTTTGCGCGATATCACCGATCGCAAGTATGCCGAAAAATGGCTCCAAAGAAGTTTAAACGAACAGGAACAACTGACCCAACAAGCAAACGCACAGGCTCAAGAACTAGAAATAGTTTTGCAGGACTTAAAAAATACCCAAGCCCAATTAATCCAAACCGAAAAAATGTCCAGTCTGGGGCAACTTGTGGCAGGTGTTGCCCATGAAATCAACAATCCCGTCAACTTTATCTATGGCAATCTCAGCCATTCCTTTGTCTATAGTCGGGACTTACTGGAATTGGTCAGGCGCTATCAAGCTTGGGAGAAACAACAGGCGATCGCTCCCGATCCTGACATTCAATCTTTTATCGCAGATATCGATCTCGATTTTTTGCAGGAGGACTTTCCCAAGGTTTTACATTCCATGAAAATGGGAGCCGAACGTATTCGCCAAATCGTATTGACCCTAAGGAATTTCTCGCGCCTTGATGAAGCCGACATGAAACCGATCGATATCCATGAAGGTATTGATAGCACCTTACTGCTTTTACAAAATCGGATTAAGGGGAATCCCCATCAAAAGGAAGTTCACATTTTGAAGAACTATGGTGATATCCCTGTCGTCGACTGCTTTGCAGGACAGCTCAATCAGGTATTTATGAACCTGATCGGCAATGCGATCGATGCTTTACAAGAGCGCGAAAAGTTAGGCTTTTTTGCGACGGGGAACGAACAACCGCAGATCATCATCTCCACAGAAATAATTAATAATAATTTATTGCAAATCAGTTTTAAAGACAATGGCTGCGGAATGCCCGAATCAGTTCGCGAAAAGATTTTCAATCCATTTTTTACGACTAAACCCGTGGGAGAAGGAACGGGACTAGGGCTATCGATCAGCTATCAAATCATCGTTGACAAGCATGGCGGCACAATTCAATGCCTATCTGAGATGCAAAAAGGAACCGAATTTTTAATTCAGATTCCTTTATCTCAACCAGAAAGTCAGAGAGCCTAGTTGTACATAGACGAAAGAAGAAAAGGTTGGTGCGAAGCGCCAACCTTCTCTTCTTTCGTCTATGTAACTTTCATTCCTATAGTTTCTTACCCAGCCAATAGGTTTGCATTTGTCCTTTACCCTTGATCTCGATCGCACCACGCTCGACTAACTTAAATTTATGTTTGAGGATTTCGTAGGTTGCCGCCGATACTTGAATTTTGCCAACTTCGCTATGGGACTCCATGCGACTCGCCACATTCACCGTATCGCCCCATAGATCGTAAATAAATTTTTGCGTGCCAATCACTCCCGCAATCACTGCACCCGTATGAATGCCTACACGAATTTGCAACTGTCTACCTGTTAAATTGCGAAGTTCGGCAACTTTATCCACCATATCTAATGCCATTGAAGCGATCGCCTCCGCATGATTTTCCGTAGAAATGGGAATGCCCCCAGCCACCATATAAGCATCGCCAATCGTCTTAATTTTTTCTAGCCCGTAGGTTTCGCTGAGCTGATCAAAGCTTGAAAAAATTAGATTGAGGAGATCAACCAAATCCTGAGGTGATAGTTCTGAAGACATTTCAGTAAAGCTGACTATATCGGCAAAGAGAACCGTAACGGACTCAAAACTATCGGCAATGACCCCTTGGGACTGCTTCAGACGATCGGCGATCGCTTTAGGCAATATATTTAATAACAGCCTTTCCGACTTTTCCTGCTCGGTATAGAGAGCTTCTTCAGCGCGTTTGCGTTCAGTAATATCATCAAGTACCCCCAAAATCCCAATAGTTTTACCATCAGCATCAATGATCGGTAACTTACTAATATCTAACCAAATCGACTGTCCCTCTTCATCTAGATTGAGTTTCTGTTGAATTACATGCAATTCTGGAATATTTGATTCCATAATTTGGCGATCGTGCTGGCGAAAAATATCCGCCAATTGAGGATTCCCAATCAGATCGTAATCTGTCTTACCTACTACACTTTCTGGACTATCCAGTTGGGCATATCTTGCCCAGTTTTTATTACATCCTCGAAAGACCAAATTTGTATCTTTCCAAAAAATCTGCTGCGGAATACTGTCAATAATTAATCGCAGATAGGTTTTCTGCTCTTCGAGCGCCTTCTCCGCCTGTACTCGCGCCGTAATATCCTGAAAACTCCAAACGCGCCCAATAATCTGCTCGCCTAATTTTTGCGGACGGGAATAGCGCTCCACGACCCTGCCATCGACTAGTTCGAGAACGTCATAGGTTTCCATTTCAGGATGGTGATAAAACTCCTGCGATCGCTGCATAAAGTCCTGAGGATCGCGCATTTGTTCCGCCAGAAACTCCAGTCTAAGGGCATAATCGGGCAACGATAGCACTTCTTGGGATAGGGCAAACATATCCACAAACTGTTGGTTATAGCTGGTAATATGTCCAATGCGATCCACAGCCAAAATCCCATCCGCGATCGACTCAAATGTGGCTCTTTGTAAACTTAAAAACTGCTCAAGGGTAGATTCAATCCGCTTCCGCTCAGTGATATCTACACCAATAGAAAGAATCTCCAGCATATTCCCCTCTTCATCCACAATAGGACGATTTGACCAAGATATCCATACTTGCATTCCATCACTGCGCGTATTTTGACTTTCCTGAAACATATAGAGATCGGCTTCATTAACACTCGCATTCATCCAAATTGGCAGATTAGATGTCGTAGGATCGGTAGTCACTGGAAAAATTGTTCCTTCGATATTTTTGCCAACCACTTCATCTTCCGTAGAAAAGCCAAAAAAAGTTAAGCCATACTCGTTCAGGAATTTAATTTTGCCCTTAGTATCTCTCCTTAAAATAATGCAATTGGCGACTTCGACGAGGGTGCGATATTTAGCCTCACTCACTTTTAGAGCCTCAGTCCTTCGTTCCACTCGACTTTCTAATTCTTCATTACTTTTAGCCAAGGCCATAAAAGAAATCTGCAACTGCTCCGCCATTTGATTAAAAGAATCTGCGAGGATTGACAGTTCGCGGACGTTAGCAGTCTCGATCGGATGATAGGGCTGACCACTAGCAAGATCAGCCGATGCCGAAAGATTGGCGAGCAAATGCGAAGCATCAATTAGTTTCTGCACTGGTTTCGCAATCCATTTTGATGTGTAGAAGCCCGTTAAACTCGCAAAAACTAGGGCTAAAGCGCACAGCATAACTGTATTGCGCGTATTAATATCAATGCGATCGCGAAAATCCTGTTCTGGCACAGTGACGATCAAAAGCCAGTCTAGCCCTTGCTCACTTCGCAATCTAGCGATCTGGATATACTGAGTCGATCCTTCCCATTCCATTTGAATTTGCTGACGATCGGGAATATTCGCAGGGTTGGGATATTTTTGAGAGAGATTCTGAAAAATCGATTTTAATAAGGGATTTTGACTCTGAAGGGCGTGCAGTCTCAGTTGCCTACGATCTGAGATATTGCGATCTGAGATATAAGGCAGTTCTGAAGTTGATGTCGCGACAATATCGCCCGATGGTTCGAGGATGAAGGCTTGTCCCGTTTTCGCGATCGCTAACTGCCTGAGAAAGTCACCAATTTGCGAAAGGGTTAAGTCGATCGCTAAAACGCCCCGAAGATTGCCCGATTCTCCATAAATCGGCATAGAAGCCGTAATTCCTAAAATTGGACGTGCCACGAATAGATAGATCGGGCTCCAAACCGCATGACGGAATTTAACCGCTCCTCGATACCAAGGACGTTCTTGGGCATCGAAGATATTCACTTCCATTTTATTTAACACCCTCCCAGCGTCATCTAACCGATAGATTGACTTTTGCCTTAATAGTTTGGGAAATGGCTCTAGGGTTAATTTGGTTAATTTAGTTGATGAAGAGCGATGTAGTACGAGAGCATTATCTTCCCTTCGTTCAATCCCCATAAATTCCCCATGAGGATTGGTCGCATAGAAAAAATAGAGGATTTTTGATTGGCGCATCTGTTGCCAAAGTAATTCATCCAAACTATCTATATTTTCAAAATTCAGTTTTCCAGCCTTAGCGATCGCCCCATAGGTCTGTAACACCTCTAAAGGAGTATCAAAGTATCCCCGCACATGGGTTTCAATTGCATTCGTTACTTCCAGCCCAATTTTAGGAGCCAGTTCCTGAGTCGCTTCTCGTCCATTTTGGATCGATAACCACCCAGTTACCCCCACCGCAGCAATCACCTGTGTTACAAATGGAACGATCAGTAATAGCTTTAGAGAAAGTTGATAGCGATCGTTGGAAGCCCTATCTTGGGAGAAAAAAGCAGGCATATAGGAGCTGCAAAAAAGTCTATACTGCCAATGATAAGGCGATCCTTACTGAAAAGAACAAGTCTGCGACTATTTGCTCATTAAGTTGACATCCACCCCGCACTAAAGTGACTGGGATTCCTAGACCTCACGATCTGGGTTTCTGCTTCATAGCACCAGCCAGAGCAGAGTAAATCTGTTCTGGGCTTACAGTTTTTTGCACTTTACGCAGTTTACGGCGTTTAGCCTTGAAGGTTTTAGTATTAGCAATCTTTTCGCCTTTATAATATTGATTTAGCGTTTGATTAACAAAGGGGATCTTGATGATGCCAACACTACTATACGATTCGGACTTTTATCGTTGGACAGTTGAACAGGTAGAGCGTTTACGCTTAGGTAAATGGGATGGTTTAGATATAGAAAATTTAGCGGAGGAAATCGAAGCTTTGGGGAGCCAAAAAAGATCTGAGTTGGAAAATCGTTTAGCAATTTTGCTGGGGCATTTGATTAAGTGGGATTTGCAGCCGAGGTTGCGCGGTAAAAGTTGGCGATTAACCATCAAAGAGCAAAGAATTCAAATAAAAAAGCTAATCCGAAAAAATCCTAGCCTAAAATCTTATCTATCAGAAGCGATCGCTGACGGTTTCGAGTTAGCTTTAGTTCTTGCCGAAAAAGAAACTCGCCTTAAACCCAAGGATTTACCGAAAGAATGCCCTTATTCTATCGAACAAATTTTTGATGAGAACTTTCCCATTGGTATTCAAAATGTTTAAACGCTAATTCTTAGCTAACTGCAAATTCTGTAAACTGTCGCATATAGCTGGAATGAAATCCATTTACTATATTTTCTTTTGGGATACCCATCTCTGATAACTTGACAGCTATATCAAACTCTGTTCCATTATGTTGCACCCAGATCTTGTCACCTCTGATATCAAGATGTACAACACAGCCATAAATTCGGTGATCATTTCGCCAGCCTACATGAGCTAGTTGATAGTGATCTCGCTCAGTATCAAAGATCAATTGCGACTCAACTCCATCATTTGCTGAGCCATATTCTGCTAGTTGCGTGAGTAAATCTTGGATTTTTTGGCGATATTCATTTAGTCTTGCCATTTCACGATCTCCTGCTTTTCTGGTTTATAAATTGCTAACTTGAGTTGATATTGCTGAATTGTGGCTTGGACAAAAGGCAATTGAAAGAATGAATCATAGGTGCTTGATGGTATGGCTAAATATAATTTGTAATCTGGGTACTGCTCTTGCATTAGTAAGCGGTAGTTGAGATATTGCCCAAGTGCTGTATGAAATTCGGAGACGGCTGAACCACTGAGAAAGCTTTTTATTTCTACTGCTATTTTTTCGTTACTTCGTTCTGCGGCAATGATACGCTCTGCTCCTAAGTCAACGTATAGCAGCCCTAGACCAAATTCTAATGAAAGTGGATCATGGGTTATTTGCCAGCCATCTTTTTGCAAGGCTATTTTGACAGCATCATGAAAAATATCTCTTGCAGACATGACTTATTCCAATGATTCTAGCATTTTAACATTATTAACTTTACCTCCCTCAGTCCTAAGATTTTGGTTTAACCTTTCTCGACATACCTTGGCAATTTAGTATCTAAAGCAACAAAATACTGCAAAATACCAGAATTTTTTGCATTACATATGATCATTTCATTAAGACATCTTCCCTAAGACATAAAGTTATTAGTACAATCCAAGATAGCCGTCGTAAAACCCGAATTACGTCCGAGCTGACTTAGCCCTCTAAATATCCTTTTTGTCCATGATGAATAGCAACGTAGTGAAACAAGGTTTGTACGATCCACAGTTTGAACATGATGCTTGTGGAGTCGGCTTTATCGTACATAAATTAGGGAAAAAATCCCATGCGATCGTCGAGCAGGGGCTGACGATTTTGGAAAACTTGGAGCACCGTGGCGCTTGTGGCTGTGAGACAAATACGGGTGACGGTGCAGGGATTTTGATGCAGATTCCCCACAAGTTTTTGGTAAAGGTCGCCGCCGCCGCAAATATTACCTTGCCAGAGGTGGGTCAGTATGGCGTAGGTATGGTGTACGCTTCGCCAGATTCAGAAACCCGTCAAAATGGAAGAAAAACTTTTGAGAGACTGGTAGAGGCTGAAGGTTTAAAAGTTTTAGGTTGGCGCGATGTGCCTACCGATAATTCGCCATTGGGGGCGACCGCACAATCGAGCGAGCCATTCATGCAGCAGGTATTTATTCAGCGATCGCCCGATCTTGCTGATGACCTCGCTTTCGATCGCAAATTATTTGTAATTCGCAAGCTCGCCCATACTGCGATTCGCGCCACCAATATCGATGCCTATTGGTATCCTTCTAGTCTTTCCTGTCGCACCATCGTCTATAAGGGGATGTTGATGACGGCTCAAGTCGGACAGTATTACGCCCACGATCTGCATGATCCAGATATGGAGAGCGCTCTGGCTCTGGTTCACTCCCGCTTTAGTACCAATACCTTCCCCAGTTGGGAGCGATCACACCCTTACCGCTACATTGCCCACAATGGCGAAATCAATACTTTGCGCGGCAATATCAACTGGATGATTGCTCGTCAGTCGATGTTTGAGTCGGATTTGTTTGGTGATGATATCTCGAAGATCAAGCCCGTAATTAACATTGAAGGCAGCGACTCGACGATTTTTGATAACGCTTTGGAATTGTTGGTGCTGGCTGGGCGATCGCTCCCCCATGCGGTGATGATGATGATTCCTGAGCCTTGGACAGCCCATGAGTCCATGAGTGATGAGAAGAAAGCCTTTTACGAATATCACTCCTGTTTGATGGAACCTTGGGACGGTCCCGCCTCGATCGCCTTCACCGATGGCACAATGATCGGCGCGGTATTAGATCGCAATGGCTTGCGTCCTTCGCGTTACTACGTCACTAAGGATGATTTGGTAATCTTCGCTTCGGAAGCTGGTGTCTTGCAAATCGAGCCTGAACGCATCGAATCGAAAGGTCGCTTACAACCAGGGCGGATGTTCCTCGTAAATATGGAAGAGGGGCGGATTGTTGCCGATGAAGAAATCAAGCATCAAATCGCGACCGAACATCCATACCGCGAATGGATTAATCAACATATGGTGGAGATCGCTAATCTCAAGGATGGTGAAGCGACGGAAGTCGAAGCGATTCCGCTCACACAACGTCAAATGGCGTTCGGCTATTCCTTTGAGGATTTACGCTTGCTCTTAACTCCCATGGCACGCGATGGCGTGGAAGCTGTGGGCGCAATGGGAGCAGATACCCCCCTAGCGATTCTTTCCAATCGTTCTAAACTTCTCTACGATTATTTCCAACAACTATTTGCTCAAGTAACCAATCCTCCCATAGACTCGATTCGTGAAGAGATTATTACTTCTGCCGAAACTACGATTGGTGCTGAACGGAATCTCTTAAAGCCTGAACCAGAAAGCTGTCACTTGATCGAGCTAAAGACTCCCATTCTCAGCGATGCCGAACTTGCAAAGTTGAAGCATATTAACGAAGGTGGATTTAAATCGGTTACGCTTTCCACTTTGTTCAATCCTAAAGATGGAGTCAACGGACTAGAATCGGTGATCGCGAATATTTGCGCTCAAGCCGATCAAGCGATCGCCGATGGCGTGAATATTTTGATTCTGAGCGATCGCGGTGTTGATTCCGCTAATGCGCCTATCCCTGCCCTACTAGCAGTGTCAGGCTTGCATCACCATCTCATCCGCACAGGAACCCGTACTAGAGTCGGGCTAGTCCTCGAATCTGGCGAACCTAGAGAAGTGCATCATTTCGCATTATTGATCGGCTATGGTTGCGGTGCGGTCAATCCCTATCTTGCCTTTGAGACCATCAAAGACATGATCGATCAACATCTCTTAGTCAATGTCGAGTTCAAAACTGCGGTTAAGAACTTCATCAAGTCTGCAACTAAAGGCGTAACCAAGGTTGCTTCCAAAATCGGTATTTCTACCATCCAAAGCTACCGTGGCGCTCAAATTTTTGAAGCCGTGGGACTCAATCAAGATGTGATCAAGAAATACTTCACTTGGACAGCCTCCCGCATCGAAGGAGCGGATTTGGAAGTGATTGCTAAAGAAGCGATCGCTCGTCATACCCACGCCTTCCCCGATCGTCCTGCTAGTGGTAATACCCTCGATGTGGGCGGCGAGTACCAATGGCGCAAGGATGGCGAAGCTCACCTATTCAGCCCTGAAACCATCCATGCCTTACAAAAAGCGGTGCGCGATTGCAACTACGAACTGTTCAAGAAATATTCTGCCCTCGTCAACGAACAGAATCAGCAGCATTACACCCTGCGCGGCTTGCTCGATTTCAAATCCCGCGAATCGATTCCCATTGAAGAAGTAGAACCCATCGAATCCATCTTAAGCCGCTTCAAAACGGGCGCGATGAGTTACGGTTCAATCTCTAAGGAAGCCCATGAAGCTTTAGCGATCGCCATGAATCGCATTGGCGGCAAGTCCAACACGGGCGAAGGCGGCGAAGATCCCGATCGCTATACATGGACAAACGAGCAAGGCGATTCCAAAAATAGCGCGATCAAACAGGTTGCCTCTGGACGTTTCGGCGTAACCAGCCTCTATCTCTCCCAAGCCAAAGAGATTCAAATCAAAATGGCTCAGGGCGCAAAACCAGGGGAAGGCGGTCAACTCCCTGGCAAGAAAGTCTATCCTTGGATTGCCAAAGTTCGCCATTCCACCACAGGTGTCGGCTTGATTTCACCACCGCCTCACCATGATATCTACTCCATCGAAGACCTCGCTGAGTTGATCCATGACCTCAAAAATGCTAACCGCGCTGCCCGTGTCAGCGTCAAGCTCGTATCGGAAGTAGGTGTCGGCACGATCGCCGCTGGCGTTTCTAAAGCCCACGCTGATGTCGTGCTGATCTCTGGCTATGATGGCGGTACTGGCGCATCACCCCAAACCTCGATCAAGCACGCTGGCTTACCTTGGGAACTCGGACTCGCGGAAACCCACCAAACCCTCGTTCTCAATAACCTCCGCAGCCGCATCGTCGTCGAAACCGATGGACAAATGAAAACTGGACGTGATGTCGTCATCGCCGCGCTACTGGGAGCCGAAGAGTTCGGCTTTGCCACCGCGCCTCTCGTCACCCTCGGCTGTATCATGATGCGCGTCTGCCACCTCAATACTTGTCCCGTTGGCGTGGCAACTCAAGATCCGCAACTGCGCGAGAAGTTTACAGGCGATCCTGCCCATACCGTCAACTTCATGACCTTCATTGCCATGGAAGTCCGCGAACTAATGGCGAAACTCGGTTTCCGTACCCTTAATGAAATGGTCGGTCGTACTGAAGTGCTAGAAGCCAAGCAAGCCGTCGAGCATTGGAAACTCAAGGGCTTAGACTTCTCGAAGATTCTCTATCAGCCCGAAGTTGGCGAAGATGTCGGTCGCTATTGCCAAATCCCGCAGGATCACGGTTTAGACAAGTCCCTTGATATGACTGTGTTGTTGGATTTATGTCAAGCAGCGATCGTTGATGGGGAACCCGTTCAAGAGACTATTCCGATCAAGAACATCAATCGCGCTGTCGGCACAATCCTTGGCAACGAAATCACTAAGCGCCATTGGGAAGGATTACCCGATGATACCGTACATCTCCATTTCCAAGGTACGGCTGGTCAAAGCTTTGGTGCTTTCATTCCCTCTGGTGTAACGATGGAACTAGAAGGTGATACTAACGACTACCTCGGCAAAGGTCTGAGCGGCGGGAAAATCATTCTCTATCCCCACAAAGCCTCTACCTTTGTCGCTGAAGAAAACATCATCGCGGGTAACGTCGCCCTCTACGGCGCAACCAGTGGCGAAGTCTACATTCGCGGTATCGCTGGCGAACGCTTTGCGGTGCGGAACTCTGGCGTAAATGCTGTAGTCGAAGGCATCGGCGATCACGGTTGCGAATATATGACTGGCGGTAAGGTCGTCGTCTTGGGCTTAACAGGACGGAACTTCGCCGCAGGTATGAGTGGCGGTATTGCCTACATTCTCGATGAGTCAGGCGATTTCGCAACCCGTTGCAATACCTCAATGGTCGGCTTAGAAAAACTCGAAGATCCTGAAGAAATCAAGGATCTGAAGCAGTTGATTCAGCAGCATGTTGACTATACGGAGAGTGCGATCGGTGAGCGAGTTCTCGCTGATTGGAATGCGACGCTTCCTAAGTTCGTGAAGGTAATGCCCAAGGATTACAAGCGGGTATTACAAGCGATTAAGGAAGCCTTAGAGGATGGTTTGAGTGGTGATGATGCCCTCAACGCCGCCTTTGAAGCCAACTCCCGCGATGTTGCCCGTATCGGTGGTAGCTAATTAATCAAGAGGCAAGGGGCTTACGCCCCTTATTTTTTATGTGATAATTTAGGTGTTAAAAACTTGATCGAATAAACACCAAGTTTATGAGTACCCCTGTAACTATTGAAGACATCTATAAGTTATTCCAAGCTTCTCAAGAGGATTATGATCGCCGTGCAGCCGAAGCCGATCGCCGTGCTGCTGAAGCCGATCGCAGTATAGCAAGGCTAGAAAAAACAGTTGATCGAACTAGTAAGGCAGTTGAAGCACTGACAACAAGATGGGGACGCTTTGTTGAGGAATTAGTTGAACCTGCGGTATTGCGACTATTTCAAGAAAAAGGAATTGATGTAAAGGAAGTGTATCCTCGTGCCAGAACTAAGCGTCAAGGGTTTGCTATGGAAATAGATATTCTGGCTGTGGATGATACAGAACTGGTATTAGTGGAATGTAAGTCCCGTTTATCAAAGGATGATGTGGATGAGTTTGTTGAGAAGTTAACACGCTTTAAAGATTCCTTTCCCCATTACGGCAACTATAAAGCCTATGGTGCTGTGGCAGGAATTGAGATTAATGAGGGGATAGATCGTTATGCCTATCGTCAAGGATTATTTGTAATTAAGCCTTCGGGTGATGGTGTGGCGATCGCTAATGATGACGATTTTAAACCTACAGTATGGTAGGTCTGGTTTGTTATAGTTGTGTGTAATGTATTGCAGGCTTGAACATAATGCTTGAGTCAAAGTTGGAACTGCCAGTAAACACAAGTCCTGATTTAGCTACTGATTTATATGAAGTTGACTTTTATGCTTGGACTCAGGAGCAGTCAGCACTATTAAGGCTCGGTCAATGGCAGTCTCTAGACATAGAGAATTTGGTGGAGGAAATTGAGTCGTTGGGTAAGCAGCAAAAACAAGAACTTCGCAATCGTTTGGGTGTTTTGATTGGACATTTGCTGAAGTGGGAGTTTCAACCCGAATTGCGCGGTAAAAGCTGGCGATCAACCATTATCGAACAACGCGATCGCATAACATTACATCTAAAAGATAATCCGAGTTTGAAGTCCTATCTCAATGAAGCGGTAATCGAAGCTCATAGACTGGCTTTATCCTTGGTTGTGCGAGAAACACCTTTCGATTATCCAGATTTACCATCCGATTGTCCCTATGCGATCGCCCAAATCCTCGATCCTCAATTCCCCGAAGATTTGCGATCATGTTAATTTTTAGTTTTAAGATTAGAATTATTCCTGCTAGGCGATCTCATAGTAATGATAATAAAGTAGATGTTTAGGATTTAATGATTGTTTCGTTTGCTTGTAAAGAAACCGAGAAGATTTGGCAAGGTTTGCGATCGCGTAAGCTACCATAAGATATGCAGGAAAGGGCTTTACGCAAATTACGTCAACTTGATGTGTCAGCTAATCTAGAAGATCTTCGCATAGCTAACCATTTAGAAGCACTTGTTGGCGATCGCCTCGGACAATACAGTATTCGCATTACTAAGCAATGGCGGCTGTGTTTTGTTTGGCAAAATGGAAATGCTTATGATGTTGAGATTGTTGATTATCATTAGGAGCAAAGACAATGGAAGATACTTTACTGCGTAATCCTCATGTTGGCGAAATCTTGCGATATGAGTTTTTGGAAGAATTAGATATTAGTGCAAATAGTTTGGCTGAGAGTTTGCGGTTGCCATATTTGAGTATTCAGCAAATTATTCAAGGTAAGGCTCCGATGACTGCGGATGTGGATTTGCGTTTATGTCGCTACTTTGGGTTGTCGGATGGTTATTTTTTGCGGTTGCATTATGCCTATGAGTTGATGGAAGCAAAAAGGAATTTAGGTGATATATTGCGTCAAATAGTCCCTATTGCAGCATTGCATTAGATTATTGTGAGAGTCACTATTTATAAAGCGCCTCAGCCGAATAAAGGCGAGAAATTGTTGCAAAATGGTTTTCAGGTGGAGGATTTTCCGTACAATCCACCCTATGAAGACGGTAAGTGTTATTTTGCTGGCGCTAACTCTAGAAGTTTGGCTGAACAGTATAACCAGAGTTACAAACAGGGTATTTTAGAGGTTACGATAGATCAGGAAACATATGATCGCCTTTTTAAACCACTTGAGAGGACTTATCAGGGTGGTTCGTATATCGAGTTACCGATTCCTCATGATTTATTTCCTACTTTAAACCAGTTCCCTAGAGTGTTAAAGAGAGAATAGCTAATGAATAGTCAACTTTGGAATCAAGTTAAATCTAAGTATCAACTTGGGAAATTAATTTACGGGAAAGTGGAATTTCATGCGCCTTTTGGGGTGTTTGTTGATATTGGGGATGAGAATGTAAAGGGAATTATCCAGATTCCAGATTTTTTGGATAGTGGGGTGATGACTCCTGAAATGTATCCTGAGATTGGTTCGCCTGTGGGGGCAGTGGTGGTTGGATATACTGAGGACGATCGCAATCAAGTTTGGTTGAGTGTTAAGCCAAGTGTGTTGCAAAAGTCTTTGGTTAAGTTGAGATTGCCAGTAGCTAGTCAAGCCTAAATAAATGGAGGATTTTGAAAAATGCAACTTTTTACCATTGGTCATTCAAATCACAGCATTAAGACTTTTACTGAGCTTTTACAAAAGCATGAGATTACGGCTTTAGCTGATGTGCGATCACGTCCCTATAGTCGTTATTTACCACATTTTTGCCAAGCACAGTTAAAGGATTATTTAGAAACCGATAAAATTCGTTATGTATTTCTTGGTCAAGAGTTAGGTGCAAGACCTGAAGACCAAAGTTGCTATGTTGATGGTAAAGCTCTATACGAGAGAATTGCGGCGACTGATTTATTTACAGAAGGAATCAGGCGAATCTTAAAAGGTGTAAAAAGTCGTCATAGAATTGCGTTGATGTGCGCTGAAAAAGATCCTTTAACTTGTCATCGAGCAATTTTAGTCTGTAAAAATCTCAAGGAATATGATCTAGATATTCAGCATATTAAAAGTAACGGTGAACTAGAGTCTCATGGAGAATTAGAAGATAGGATGCTGGCTAAGCATGGATTTAAGCAATTTGTAGAACAAACAGAAATTAGTCAACTTTCATTGTTTGATGCTTTGTCACCCATACAAAAAATTGATGAGTTAGACCGTGAAGATTGCCTTATAGAAGTTTATAAAAAGCAGGGTAATGAAATCGCTTATGTAGAAACAAAAGGAGAAGTTTATGCTTAGTCAGTCAGTTCAATTATTTACAATGGGCTTTACTCAGAAAAGTGCTGAGCAATTTTTTGATACCTTGATCAAATCTGGCGTAAAAACAGTTATAGATACAAGGCTAAACAACGTGTCTCAATTGGCAGGATTTACTAAAAAAAATGATTTAAAGTATTTTCTCAAGCAAATTGGCAATATTGATTATGTTCATATCACTGACTTAGCTCCAACCAAAGACATTTTGGATGAGTACAAAAAAAATAAAGGTGACTGGGGAGTATATGAGCAGAAGTTTTTAAAACTAATTTCAGATCGCCAAATTGAGAAAAAAGTTACACCCGAATTACTCAACCATGGATGTTTGCTCTGTAGTGAGGCAAAGCCCCATAACTGCCATCGCCGCCTTGTGGCTGAGTATTTAAGTAAAAAATGGGACGATATTAAAATATGTCATCTATAAAAAGAATCGTTTGTTTGGCTAACTCCAAAAAAGAAGGGGAACGCTGTATTGCTGGGATCGATATTGATACAGGTAAATGGGTTCGTCCTGTATGTGATGATCAATATCCTGAAGATGGCAAAGTTCCCGAAAATATTCGGCTAGTTGATGGTAGAGAGCCAGAACTATTAGATATTTTAGAAATGTCTCTTGCTAACACGGGAAATGATTTTGGGTTTGAGTCTGAAAATCTATCTATTCATCGAGCTAAATGGAAATGCTTAGGAAGAGTAAGACCAGCCGATTTAATCAAGTATTGCGGTAACTATCGTCACATTCTTCATAATTCTGGGAAATATGTAAATCCTTCTTACCTAAAAAGGCTTCCATTTGAAGATCGTCGTACTCTTCAGCTAGTTCAAGTAAATAAATTTGATGTTGAACGAAGAATAACTTCAAAAGGTGTCATAGAGTGGAAAGGAACTATTCAATCTGTTAATGGGCAGAATCTTACTGGAATAAAAATTACTGATTTAGCATTTATCCATAAACTGAATGAAGGTTATCAAATTACTGGGCAATACTTGCTAACTATAAGTTTGGGTATGCCTTGGGCTTATGAGGGTTGGGAAGGTGAAAAACCCTGTTGGAAGTTGATTGTAGGAGTAATTGAGTTACCAAACAGTCCATTACTTACTACAAATGACTTGATATCACAGACAGATGTAGAAATGGCAAGAATTGGCTGGACTAAAGTACAGGGGCGCGATTATCTAGTAAGAAATTTTGATAAAAAAGCGCGACTACAGCTTACCACTGAAGAATTACAAGAGTTTCTAGCACATTTAAAGTCTCTGCCAAACTGTCAGAATAATTTCAATGACGACTTTTTTAACTAAAAGTTGGAAAATTGATTGAGAGTAGAGATAATCGCTATTTGATGTTGTTTGTTATGTTGGGGCGATCGCTTGTGTGGCGGGGCTGTGAATATTTTAGGCGATCGCTTTGTGATGAGGTTAGGGGCGATCGCTGTTTGATGTTGTTGGTTTGTTGAGGGGCGATCGCTTGTTTCGTGAAAGTAAGGATATTTTAGGCGATCGCTTTGTGATTGAGATTAGGGGTGATCGCTGTTTGATGTTGTTGGTTTGTGGAGGGGCGATCGCTTGTGTGGGGGAAGTGTGGATATTTTAGGCGATCGCTGTTTGATTGAGATTAGGGGCGATTATCATAAACACAATAGCTAGACTTCTTCTATTAGCAAGTTCTCAAACAGATTATTGTTATTCCATCGGTAAATACTAAAATCACGGCGATCGCAAGTTAAAATTCTGCCATGATCCAAATGTTCCGCCAAAACAACCAAAGATGCATCAGCAAGATCCATCGGTAAATTGGCATAGCGTCTCATTAGCTCAACCATGCGAGAAAGATGTTGCCTTTGGAAATCAAAAACGGGAAACATCCCATTAGCAACTTCAGTCAAAAATTCAAACTGGACAGATAAACCAGCATCTCTCGCCAAAAGGTAGCTAGTTTCTGTAATTACGGGATAAGTGGTAATTAGTGGTTCTCTGAGAGTGGAAATTACTTGGATAGCTCTAGAGTGGTAGCGATCGCCATTATTTCCCAAAGCAATGAAAAATCCAGTATCAGCGAGGATCATATTTCTCATTAATGATCGCTTTGAAATTTTCCTTTGAATTAGTGGCTAGATCTGGTTCACCTTTAAAACAACCAATAAACTTACTTTGTCGTAGTCGCGCCAAAGGATCGTGATGAGAAGCTCGAATTTGTTGGTAATAAGCATCAATCGCTTCAGCCAGAGAGCGATTTAGAACTGTTGATGCATCTTGCTTAGTTTGCTGCTGAATATATTTAAGTTTATCCGCTTGCTCTTTTTCAAGATGAATAGTAATGTCCATAGGTTATTTTGCTTATGGCTAAGTCAATTTATTGTAGCTTAACATTTAGGCTCTATAGGTGTTTCGGGGAGGTCAACCATGATAAATGGCTTAATGCTTTTAATGACGAGTGTTTCAGCTATCAAAGACCTCCGAGGCTAAAACTATTGCACATCAAGCATTTCAGCCATTTAAGCTAAAGTACCTCCCCGAAACACCTATAGAGCCAACATTTAATTTATAAAGATGCGATCGCTGTTTGATGTTGTTGGTTTGTTGAGGGGTGATCGCTTGTGCGGTGAAAGTGTGGATATTTAGGCGATCGCTTTATGATTGAGATTAAGAACTATATGGCATTTTACTAAAAGAGATTCTAAGCTTTTGTCGTTGTTACATAAGACTTATGTGCTTCTGCATAAATTTTTAAAGCGACAGACATTTGCTGAGCCGCATTCTCACCTTGCGATTGAAACCATGCAAAAGTTTCAGGATCGATTTGAACTGATGCTGTAATTTGTTTAGGAGTTCTCAACTTTGCTTTAGCCCAAAACTCTGCTGATAGAGGAGGAATATCAGATGTATCAATATCCTCATCACGCATTGCATCAATTCTTTCCCAATCAGTCTTCGAGGTATTGTTCATAGTATCTGCGTTCATAAGATAGTGCCTTTCTTAATGAAATAATCCTAATGGTTTGTTCGTCAGGTTCTGTGTAGACAACAACTACGACACGACCTTGAAGTAAACCAATACCGATATACCGATCCTCTCCATAGTTTGCTCTTGCGTCAAGTTCAACAACCATCGGCATATTAAAAACCAGATAAGCATCAGCAAAGTCAAATCCATGTTTAGCACGGTTAATCTGATTTTTACGCTCATCCCACTCAAATCTCATCTTAAAGTTTAGTATTTATGTGTGTTGGGATTCCTCTAATCTTAACTTGTGTTTGACGCTGTTTGATGTTGTTGGTTTGTTGAGAGGGCGATCGCTTGTTTGGGAAAAGTAGGGATTTTGGCGATCGCTTTTTGATGAGATTAGGGGCGATCACTGTTTGATGTTATTGGTTTGTTGAGGGGCGATCGCTTGTGTGGCAGGAGTGTGGATGTTTTAGGCGATCTGATAAAATGAATTCTAAAAGCTAACATTAACAATCACTTGCCAATCCTATGCAAATCACCATAGACATACCAGACGATATCGCCACCACTGTGCAGGATAAGCTGCCACAAATATTGGCGCTAGGATTGCGAGAAATGAATGCTAATCCCAATAATGGTTTTTCGGGACTGACCGAAATATTGCACTTTTTAGCCAAACTTCCATCCCCTCAAGAAGTCTTAAATTTACGCCTCGCGCCAGACGCACAGCAAGAAATTGATAACCTATTAGAAAAAAATCGTACACAAGGTTTTAATGAAAGCGATCGCCTACTATGGCAGCATTATGAGTTTATCGAGCATCTCGTGCGCCTTGCCAAGACTCAAGCCCTGATAAAGCTCCAGACGAGTCAATGAGTAAAAGCTATATTTCCACTAAACTTAGAAAACTAGTCAGCGATCGCGCCCAAAACTGTTGTGAATATTGCCTAATTCCCGAAAGCTTAACTTTAGTTTCCCATCAAGTAGATCATGTAATTGCTGAGTTATTAGACTTTATCATCCTAGACAAGACCAATGGCGAGAAAATTTTAAAATCGAAGAATCTAGTGGCGTAATTTATCCATTGACCACAATTGGGCGCGTAACAATACAGCTACTGAAGATAAATCGATCAGCTTGCCTACCATATCGGCTGATGCTGGCTCAAGCAAAAATATTGATACAAAAATGATGATGTTGATTTGTTGGTTGAGATCGCTTTTGTGGTGAAAGTGTTGATGATTGAGGCGATCGCCTTAACAAAAAGTGGTACGATAAATTGTACGAGTTTGGACTTCCCAATGAAAATTCTTAACGCGAGTGAAGCGCGAGCTAAATTTTTCAGCTTAGTTGAGCAAGTTAGCAAAGATCATCTACCAAGATTTATTACGAGTCGGCAAGGTGATGCGGTACTGCTATCTAAAGCTGATTGGGAAAGCATACAGGAAACTCTCTATCTACAGTCCATCCCTAATCTAGTTGAGTCAATTAGAGCCGCCGAACAAGCGAATGATTGGGTTTCTGAAGAAGAGTTCCTAGGAGCCTTGGATGGACTGGAAGATTGAATTTAGTCGAAATGTGATTAAGGATGCCCAAAAATTGAAGTCTGCTAATTTGGAATCCAACCTCAAATCTTTACTAGAAATCCTCAAGCAGAATCCCTATGAACCTCCCTATGAGAAACTTTCAGGCAACTTGAAAGGATATTTCTCAAGACGGATCAATATCAAACATCGTTTAGTTTATGCAGTCAATGATGAAAATAGAACCACCAGATTTGTTTCTGTATGGTCACATTATGAATAGGCAGAGATTAAGGGCGATCGCTTTGTGATTGAGATTAGAAGCGATCTCTGTTTGATGTTGTTGGTTTGTTGAGGGCGATCAATCGATCTTTGACCTAGTTTCAGTTTTTATGAAGCCAAAACATTTCCTCCTAATACTTATCCCAATATCACTATTTCTCCTACTTGGGTTCTTGAAAAATTATTTCTTTGAGCAAACATTCAGTTCTAAAAATGCTCATAGAGAGGCAAGGAATGATACAGAAGCTTATGTTTTAAGATACTTTAAAGCAATTAAGGATAGAGATTTTGCAACAGTTAGAAAATATACAGGAGCAAGTCAAAATCTTAGCCCATATATTTGTAGACCTATTTCAGACTTTGCGATTAAGGAAATCAATCAAACCCCAAAAACTTATGTTTACGAAATATATGTTTCTGAATACTTTGATATTAGCAATCACACATGGAATATTTATGTTGATAAATATGACTCAGGATTATATTTAACTGATAAATATTTAGAAAATATGTACATAAAAGATGAGGATTGTGGAATTTTTAAAGATTGGACAAAACCTTAAGTATTTGTTCTTAAGCCTAAACCTACAACATTTAAGCTTTGAGGAGCGATCGCTTGATGATTGAAACTGTGGGAGATCGCTTGTTCGTGAAAGTATGGATATTTGAGGTGATCGCTTTGTGATTTTGGAATTAGGAGCGATCGCCCTATCTTTTGAATAAGTAGCTAGGCATAAGTAAACTTAAAACCCAGAAGAGTATACCGCCCGCTGCGCGGGCGGTATACTCTCTGGTTTTGTTTTTTAATTATGCCTAGCTACTTAGAAGAGAAAAAACGATACTTTGTTCTATTTAATCTATGGAAGCAATCCGCCACCACCGCCAATACCTAAGCGATCGGCAACACTGGAGGTAATGGGAAGTAACGTAATCAACATCCAAAAGAGAGCGACCACCCCTAAAGCTTCGCGATCGCCATCAAGCTCTGAAAGCTCGTTGAGCATAGGACGTTCCAAATCTCTTAATAGAATTAAGATAATTCCTCCCCAATAGAGCGCGAGTGGATTAATGACCGTAGCAATCACTAGGAAAATCAAGGTTAATACTGTCGTCCAACTTGCCGTACGTCTTCCATAAACCGATTGAACAATCCTGCCACCATCTAGCTGACCTGCGGGCATCAAATTCAGGGCCGTGATTACCGAGCCAAGCCATCCGAGAACTACTAAAGGATGAATAGAAATAAAGCTATCCTGTAACGCATTCCCAAGAAATAACTTCGCTAGGGTTCCAGCTAATACGGAAGCTTGAAAAATTTGACTGGGAATATCGATGCTTCCCATGCCGATCGCAGATAGACGCAAACCAACCAGAAGCACGATCAAAGAAACCAATCCACTTGCCAAGGCTGGCGCGATCGCAATATCAAACAGAGCAACCCGATTGGGCAATGGCGAAGAAATCCGACTGAACGCCCCAAAAGAACCTAATTGGGAAGAAGGCAAAAGAAACGGCAAACTCATCTTAACCTTATATTTCTTTGCCATCAGACGCATCACTAGCTCTCGCAGCCCTAAAATTGCGCCAATACCCAAGGCAAAGGGCAAACCGATGAGATATTCTTGAGGAGATTGCACAACGGGAATCCCGCCTACTAAAGCACCCAAATTTAAAGCCGTATAGCCATTGGCAACAATCAGCACCAAAATCAAGAGCCTTTGCGGAATCGTATTGTTATCCACATTACTAACTCGGCTAGGCAAAACGATCACTACGGGCTTGCGATCTTGCCCTTCAACTAAAAAGAGGTTGTACCGATCGCCAAGGCGATCGTGCAAGGATTTAGTCAGGCGATCATGGACGACATCGGGCTCACCCCGTAAATTACCCTTAAAAATAGCCCCTTCTTGGTAGGGAATAGTTTCGGTAACATAGTAGGTTTCGATTCCAAAGATCCCCTGCATCAGCTTCATATCTTCCGCAGGCAAGGACTTAAAAAGTTTTAACTGGTTCTTTCCCTGCGACATTGCCAAAGCAATTGGAGTCTTAACAGGTAGATCGTTGGTCAGATTGTCTTGAGCATTTGGGCGATCGATACCAGTCACTTCAATGTCTCGTTTGAGCTTTTGCTCGATCGCTGATTTTTCTTCAGACACAATCTTGCGTAATTGGTTACTGATAGCAACATAGGCGATCGTCGAGCCTAGCAACAAAAATAATAGGGTTGTGAAATTGATAAAAACACCTAAAACAAACAAGCCAAAGTAGATGAGCCAAGGAGCCATGAGCGCTACAAATTGCAGCCAAGACAATAGCCCCAGCTTACCAAACTTGCGGGAACGAAAATATCCCCAACCCAGCAAAGCAAGGGTAAGTACTAATACAGAGATCGGAAGAAGTGGATTTGACATCATAAAAATAAATTACAGGAAATCGCAGGAATTCTCGAAGACAAGCCACAATTCCCTACAATTTTTAAATAAGGCTTTTAAATAAGGCTTTATAAATAAGGTGGAATTCTGTATATCCACTTTAGCGACAAACCGTAGACTAAGTAGCTAAGCCCAATTAAATATAAGCTCCCCAAAACCTGAGGCGCACGCACAGCTTGTGCCACAGGTTTTGGCTCTTGGTTTTAATTATGTACGGCTACTTACAGTTTCTTACAGCAATTATCGATCGAACGAACCACAAGGAAATTTTTGAAAGCGTTGCTTCGCAACGCTTTCAAAAATTTCCTTGGTTTGGGTTTGAGCGCAAAGCGCTGTAGTAGCGCTGGCAGCAGGTTATCCTAAAAACTATCAGGTTTTTCGGTCAGCGCTAAGTATTGTAATATGTGATGATATCGAATCAACGGTAAACGCATAGATTAACTGTAGATTTGAAGGCGATCTGTCGGTCATGTTAAGACAATTTGAGGTAATGGCAACGTGGGCATTGTTGTAGAAAATGTAGTTAAGCAGTTTGGTGATTTTTTAGCCCTAGACAATATCAATCTTGAGGTCAAAACTGGGTCATTGGTAGCTCTATTAGGTCCCTCAGGTTCTGGCAAGTCCACTTTATTAAGATTGATTGCAGGCTTAGAGACCCCCGATCGCGGCAAGATTTTTCTGACTGGAAAGGATGCCACCGATCAAGATGTGCGCGATCGCAATATTGGTTTTGTCTTCCAACATTACGCTCTCTTCAAACACATGACCATTCGCAAAAATATTGCCTTTGGACTAGAGATCCGCAAAGAACCCAAAGCCAAAATTGCTGAGCGCGTCGAAGAGCTATTGGAATTAATCCAGCTCAAGGGTTTAGGTAATCGCTACCCTTCCCAACTTTCGGGCGGACAGCGCCAAAGAGTTGCCCTCGCCCGTGCCCTCGCCGTCCAGCCGAGCGTCCTACTCCTCGACGAACCCTTCGGCGCACTGGATGCCAAAGTCCGTAAAGAACTGCGGGCTTGGCTGCGTCGCCTCCATGATGAAGTGCATGTTACCAGCGTCTTTGTCACCCACGACCAAGAAGAAGCGATGGAGGTATCGGATGAAATCGTGGTAATGAACAAGGGCAAAATCGAGCAGATTGGCACGCCCGCTGAAGTGTACGACAATCCTGCAACCCCTTTTGTGATGAGTTTTATCGGTCCTGTGAATGTACTGCCCGCCAGTCGCGATCGCACAAAATTGCTAAAAACGGATAATGCTAGTGAAGATGTGTATATCCGCCCCCGCGATATTTTGATTGAAACGGAGCCCACCAGCACATCTGTCTCCGCAAGGATCGCCAGATTAATTCATCTGGGCTGGGAAGTTCAAGTTGAGTTAGCCCTAGGCGATGGACAAATTTTAACGGCCCATATGAGTCGTGAACGTTTTGATGAGTTGAAATTACAACCGCAACAACATGTCCATATTGAGCCAAGGGATGCTAAGTCCTTTCCCCTTGATTACGCCATTTAGTTGCCAGTTTGCTCTCAAAACCCCAAAGATAGGTGGCGGCGCTTCGCGCCGCCACCTATCTTTGGGGTTTTATGTCCTAAGTAATACCAAATCACGAAAGTGGAACAACACTTTTGTGATTTGGTATTAATGCTTTTATTTTTTGGGGTGTTAACAACCAAAGCCCAAAAAAATTTGGTATAGACTAGGAATTAGATGTTAAGAAAGGAGCTAAAACGATGACTTTAAAATCTATTTCCCTGACCGCTATGGGGATAGTATCGGCTAGCATGATTGGAGCTGCTGGAGCGATCGCGCAAATCAATAATGCCCCAACATTAGCCGAGCAAACCCTAAGGGATTCCCAACAACAGGAAAGAAGCTCTTTGAGCATCGGTGGCAGCAATGTCAACCTATTGCAGCTCATGAATAGCATTAATCTTGCTGGTGGCAAGTCTCCAGAGCAATTTCGGGCTAGCCAATCCGAGTCCTTTGACGAAGCCGTATCGACCTTTAGAAATCAGCAAAAACGTGATGTTCAGATTTCTATCCCTGCCAACCCCAATCAGTCAATTAATAAGTAATACCAATTCACGAAAGTGTGACAACACTTTTGTGAATTAAACACCAAACCCAGTCAGGTTTTGAGATTCCCAAAAATGGCGTTGCCATTTTGGGAATTGGTATAACGTCAGTTCGGATTAAGCTGGCAAGTTTTAAAAGCCCAAAAGTAAAAGCCTTGCTACGCAAGGCTTTTACTTTTGGGCTTTGAGAAAGGGTTTGCGTAGCAAACACTTGCTCAAAGCCCGTTTCCAATTATCCCGAACTCACGTTATTTCAGAGTCAAAAACTTTTCTAGAGCTGCAACCATTAAAGGGGGCCAACGGCGAATATCTCTTACCCAGTTTATATCTTGGTAGCGGGGATCGAGATTAGCCACCGATACCCAATTGCTCTCCGCTTCCCCTAGCTTGTGATTTGCCCAGAGTGCGGCGGTTAGAGCGGCTCGCACATCCGTATAGTTGGGATATTTACGTAATATATTTTTCATAGCCACGATCGCTTCGTCGGTCTTACCAACTTGGTAAAGGGCGATCGCATTATTGCCAAAGGCAGTGCTAAAGCGCGAGTTAACCCGCATCGCCGTTTGATAATCGGCGATCGCCTCTTCCCATTTGCCCAAGCCTGACTTTGCATTACCGCGATTGTTGTAAGCGGCGGCATCCTGAGGATCGATCGCCAAAACGCGATCATAATCAGCGATCGCTTCCTGCCATTTGCCCAAACTCTCCAATGCTGCCCCACGATTGAGATAGGGATCGGGAAAATTGGGAGCCAGTTCTACCGACCTGTTGTAATCTTCAAGCGCATCCTGTGGGCGATTTTGGCTCATTTTGGCGTTACCGCGATTGCTCCATCCTGCGGCATTGTCTGGATAAAGTTTAATCAAATCCGTCCAATAGCCTTCAGCCTCAGTAAATTTGCCAGCATTGGTAGCATCAAAGGCTTGTTTGACTAACTGATCGAGTTGATTGGATTCGGTTTCCGTAATATTAATTTGAGCCTGTACTGGTGCGGGGTTCAACAACAAAAGTAAAGCAAGCAAAGCTGCGAATATGGCACGCATGGAGATTTAAACCTTCGGTAAACAAAAAGCAAGTTAATTCCTCATTCTACGCGCTAGGTTGAATGGCGATCGTACCGCGCATTCCTGCTTCGGTATGTCCAGCGATCGCGCAGTGCAACTCATACGTACCTGACTTAATTGGCACAAATGTCCATGCGGCGTTAGTATTGGGACGTAATTCTAGTTCGCGAATATACCCTTTAATTTCCACATTACCAGCCACCACATTTTGCGTCCAAATCGCATCGGCAAAATCCTTACTGGTGAAATAATGCTTCATAGCACTAGGGTTGCTGAGCAACAATTTGTATCGCTTACCCGATTCAAAGACAAAGCGATCGGGAATGAATCTGAGCTCATTAGCACCATTGCTGAGGCTAACTTTCACTTCGATCGCCTCCTGTTTGGTGAAATCAATGGTCGCCAGTTGAGGGCTAGGTGCGGCGATCGCCAACTCTGGACTCGCCACAAGACCTATCACCATTAGGAGAATACTAAGAATTTGGAGAAACTTTGCGTAAAACCGATTCAAATTCATATAGAAACCCTAAATGCATCGAGAGAAGCTTTGAGAGAGGCTTGACTTCGCTCAGCCATCGTATCCCTTGGGATGAGCAAAGTCGAAACCCTCTTTCGGGGCTGGCAGCAGCTATAGCCATAGCCAAGGGCGCTGTGAGCGCCCTTGGCTATGGCTATGCCATGACCATACCGCCATCGACATTAAAAACCTGTCCTGTGATATAGGCGGCCGCAGGATCTGCCGCTAGAAATCGCACCATACCCGCAATTTCCTCGGGTTGACCATAACGCCCCAGAGGAATGAACTTGAGAATATCATCGGTATTCTTGAGATCGGCGGTCATATCTGTGGCAATAAATCCTGGAGCAACCGCATTGACCGTAATCCCACGGCTGGCAAGTTCCTTCGCAACGGTTTTAGTAAAGCCAATTACCCCAGCTTTTGCCGCGCTATAGTTGCCCTGACCGGGGTTACCCATCTGTCCTGCAACGGAGGCAATATTAATAATTCGTCCCGATTTCTGTTTGAGCATAATTTTGGAGGCAGCACGGGTAGCCAGAAATACGCCTGTCAGGTTGAGGTCGATCACCGATTGCCAATCCTCAAGCTTCATCCGTAGCAATAGGGTATCGCGGGTAATGCCCGCATTATTTACCAAGATATCCATGCGACCCCAAGAGTCGATCGCTGATTTGATCAAGCTGTCCACCTGTGATTCTTGGGAGACATCGGCATGAATGGCGATCGCTTCACCGCCTTTGGTCTTGATTTCCGCAACAACTTCTTCGGCGGCGCTAGCCGAACTGGCATAGTTCACCACAACTTTTGCGCCTTCACTGGCAAGTGACACCGCGATCGCGCGTCCAATACCCCTTGATGCACCCGTGACGATCGCCACCTGACCTTCTAAAAATCCCATGCTTATATTTAAAACTCCATAATTTATGCTTTTTAATTGTGGTCATGCCAAGCAGGACTAAAATCACGGCTTGCAGCTCGGTGATTTTTGCCATGTTGTAAACAACCAGAATCACAGTTTAGCGATTTGAGGGGTACTTAATTCAAAACAAGCCATGCAAAGCACAGCTTGTTTTAAATTAAGTAATCCCCTGTAATGCTTGGATTGCCTGTTGGGTGCGCTTAATCCATTCTGCGTCACGGTTTTCTTCGTACAACTTCAGAGCTTCTTGATAGGAGCGGATCGCATTGCTAACTTCCCCTTTCAATGTATATAAAGCCCCTAGTCCAAAATGTGCCTTGGCAAAATTTGGATTTAAAGACAGAGCCTTGAAATAGGCATTCTGGGCTTCGCCCAGTCTGCCGCGATCGGCATAGGCTAGCCCTAGACTGGTGTAATCGACCCAGAGATCTTCTTTGCCGATCGCAATGGTTTTTTGAAAAGCATCGATCGCCTCGTCACTATTGCCTTGAGACCGCAATAAATTGCCCAGATTGCTATAGGCAACCGCATTTTGGGCATCGATCGCGATCGCCCGCCGAAATGCGGCAATTGCTTCGGTATTACGATTTTGGTCAGAAAGAACGCGCCCGAGGTTGTTATAAGCCACGGCATAGTTTGGATTAATCGCGATCGACTTCTGATAAGCGGAGATCGCACCTTCGAGATCGCCTTGACGACGTAAAGCAAGCCCTAGCCCATTAAAGGAACTAGCCACCTTAGGATTAATCTCCGTACTTCGCTTAAAAGCTTCCGCTGCTTCAGGAATATTTTCGTCCCTCAAGAAAACACTACCCAAAATCGCATAAATATCTGCATTACGCGGATCTTGCTCGATCGCCTTCCGAAACGTGGCGATCGCATTGGGGCGATCACTCAATTGGTTATAGGCTAAGCCGAGGTTGTAATAAACATTGGGAAAATTAGGCTCAAGGGTCGTGACCCGTTTGTAGGCTTCGATCGCTCCCGTATAGTCTCGATCTTCGTACAACGAAATTCCCAAGGCAAAATGCGCCACAGCGTACTGAGGGGCAAGTTCGATCGCTTTCCGATAGGCGGCGATCGCTTCCTTGCGATTGCCCTGCCGCCGCAATACCGTTCCTAAACCGTTATGAGCTAGGGCATACTTCGGGTCAAACTCAATCGCCTTCCGAAATGAAGCAACCGCCTCATCGATATTATTCCGTCGCTCGTAGGCGAGACCTAAATTGTAATAGGCAGGAGCAAGATTGGTGTCCGCCTTACTGAGTTGAATAAATTGTTGATACGCATCGATCGCACCGCTAGAGTCACCCTTTTGATAAAGCGCGATGCCGAGTCCGTAATAGGCGGGCGTGTAACTTTTATCGATCGTAATGGCTTGACGATGGGCATTGATCGCGCCCTGAATATCCCCCTTTTGGCGCAATGTCACTCCCAAACCATAGTAAGCAGGAACCAACTCTGGACTCGCAGCGATCGCTTGACGATAAAGAGTAAGCGCCCGATCGAGCTGGTTTTGCTCTCGCAGGGAGTTAGCTTGTTCTACCAGCTTAATCGAACTATTTGCCGAATCGTTCTGAGAAATTAGGCGATCGACTCTAACGGGAGTAGGCGATGTTTGAGCTAAGGCGATCGGTTCGAGAGCAGGAGTGAGACTGCCTATGAGCGGGAACAAGCCCACTGCTGCGATATTCGTAATTGCGATATTCGTAATTGCGATCTTCGTAATTGCGGTTTTGATCATAGTTAATATTGCTTATAGCTTTTTTCTGCCATGAAAATTTATGAGTTGATAAAAGCAGAAATGATAATGAGCAGTAAGTTTCCAAATTAGAAGAGCAGATTCGATCCTTCACACCACATCAATGACTTTACCAAGGAAACCTATCAAATTTACAGATATCATTACAGATATCAATAGATATCAATTATTTATCCTATTAGCAAAGTCCCCTGAAGCTGATGCGTAGAAAGACTTAAATCTATAAAAGCCAAGGCGAAAATTGGCAAGGTTACCAGTTACAGCTTTGCGCCATCACTGGCAAATCTAGGCGAAGCCAAACCGTAAAGATGCGCCCTACAAGGGCGCATCTTTACGGTTTGGCTTTAACAACGCACTAAGGAGCTAGGCGATCCCAAAAACCGTAGCGCACGCTGTGCGTGCGCTACGAGTTTTGATTCACTATCGATCCACCCAGACTATAGTTCTTGCCTCCACGCCGTTGCTTTTGAGGATATTCGCGATCGCCCCACTAACATCGTGATCTAAGCCCAAGTTCCATCTTGTCTGGAAATCTTGATATGACAGCATATAGGTTTGGCTATTGGTATCGGTGTAATAGATCTGCTGGTTCTGGGGATCGACTCCCGTTACCGCAATCCAATGTAGATAGGGAATCGAGCCCACATAGGGAACTTTCAAGCTACCAACCCGCACCAAAGCGATCGCAGGTTTACCCGATCGCAATAAATTCAGTAACCGATTAAAACTAGTTTGGGGAGACTTCTTAACATGATCCCCTTCCCAGCGTTGCATGACCTGCTGCAAAGTGAGTGGTGGCGTACCCGTCCGCACCTCAATCCATTGATTAGTAAAGGGATTGCGTATTTTCTGTGGTAAAAATAACTTCTTGTCAGTTGCCTCGCGCACCATGGCATAGTCAACATCATGCCCGTAATAGCGCAATATCCTCGCCGCCGAATTAGGTCCACAGCTCCAACTATCATCCTGTGCGCCCGTATCGGGCAGTTGCAGCGGTGGAGGAGCGGTAATCGATGAGATTGTGTCTTGAGATTGTTTTTGAGATTGGGTTTGAGATTGGTTAGGCAGTTTATGGGGATGATGGGAGCGATCAGGATTGTTAAATGTGGCGATCGCCGAGGGTGTTGGCGTAATAGTCACCGCAATCGCCATAGTTGCGATCGCAAGTGTAGAATTTTTTAAAAAACTCATATGGACTTTTCGGTATTTTTGCAGCAATTTTTAAATGGTTTATCAATTGGGAGCGTATACGCCATTTTTGCCCTCGGATATACCTTGGTATTTTCGATTTTAGGGATCGTTAACTTCGCCCATAGTGCGGTGTTTACGTTGGGAGCATACTTTACCTACGTGCTATGTGGTGGCACTTTTGGCTTCAATGGTATTCTCGCCAACCTATCCTTACCCAAAGAAGTACATTTGCCCTTTTTTGTTGCCATTTTTGTAAGCAGTATCTTTACAGGACTGATCAGTATCGCGATCGAGCGGATTGCTTTTCGACCTTTACGCGATCGTCATGCTGACCCATTACTGACCTTAGTTTCTAGTTTGGGCGTAGCCGTAGCGATCGTCAATACAATCCAATACTTAGTGGGTGCAGAAAGCTATAATTTCCCCGCCAATATTTACGGCAGCTTACCTGCCGCCATCAACTTCGGCTCCCCTGACAAACCAATCGCCATCCGCACCGTACAGATCCTGATCTTTGGCGTATCTGTGATAGTTTTAGCCATTCTTACCTATGGTATTAACTTCACCAAGATCGGCAAAGCCATGAAAGCTGTAGCCGAAAATGCCACTACAGCAAGCTTGCTGGGCATAAACACCGATTTTTTTATTGTTCTCACCTTTTTTGTATCGGGATTCCTCGGCGGACTAGCGGGAACTCTTGTAGGCTCCAGTGTCAGTATCGCGGGTCCCTATTTTGGTATCGGCTTTGGCTTAAAAGGATTAGCGGTGATCGTCCTCGGCGGACTAGGCAATATTCCTGGAGCCGTAGTTGGGGGCATAGTCCTCGGACTTGCCGAGTCCTTCGTCCCATCTAATCAATCCGCCTATAAAGATGCCGTTGCCTTTGCTTTACTCTTCATCGTTTTACTAGTAAGACCACAAGGCATTCTCGGCAGAACTTTCGTCCAAAAGGTTTAGTCCTCGCCAAACAAATAAAGCCAGAGCCAAAAGCTTTAGCCTGTGCTAGAGCTTTTGAGGTTTTATATTTAATTGTGCCTAGATACTGATTGCCAAGATATTAATATTGCCAATATTCTTGGCAAAAAAAAGACAAAAAAAGCAAAAATAACTTTCTTTTTTGTCATGATTTGATGACTTATCTGTTTATTTTATTGCCAACTAAAAGCCTAGCAATTTACAGAAATCTCCTAGGAGAAGGACGACCAAACAAAAAGTCATGATCCTTTGACATTCGCAATAACCTGCGCCGTACGCGCAGCGTACGGCGCAGGTTTTAGGGCTTTATATTTTTAATTAAGTCCACTTACTTGCATAAGTAGCTAGGCATAACTAATTACAAACCAAAACCCGTAAAGTTGCGCCCCTACGGGGCACAACTTTACGGGTTTTAGTAATTTATATCGTCAGAAATATTTTTTTCTTTTGAGTTTCATTGACTTTTATGTAGTGATGAAAATCCTATGGGAAAATATTAAAAGTTTGTATCCTCCATCACAGACATCGATCATTTTCATGTAAATTTAAGTCATCAAGTAAATTCCTGACTTTAAATTTCAATAAAATTACGCAAAAACCTACAAAGAGAGTTTGGTTATGTTGCACTCACTTTACTATTCCATCAGCGCTATCCAAGACGAAGCAAGACATTTACTCGAAAGCGGACGACTCACTCGCAGTCAACCAATTCATGCTCTCTGTCGCTTCTTTCGCGATCGCGAATGGTGTCAAATCGAACGAGAATTAGAAGATAACCAGTACCTATTACGCGATCGTATTTGCGATCTAGTTAGCCAAGAATGCTGGCAAAGTGATTGAATACTCATCAAAATCACCCTAAAGTCTCTATAAAAATTCTCTATGTAGTTACTCCCTTCCCACTAAAGAAATAGACATCAAAACCCAATAACTAGCGTTGCGACGCTTTGCGTCGCAACGTCTAATTCTTCACTGGGAAGGGAGTAGGCACAATCAAACATAAAACCCAAAACCTGTTGCGGACGCTGAGCGTCCGCAACAGGTTTTGTCCCTAGTTTTTAATTACGCGCAGCTACTTATAAAATTAGGCAAACAAAATCAGGTAAAATCAGGCAAAATTAGGTAACAAAATCAGAGGGGACTTGTCAGTCTCTGATTTTGTCACCAGCAAACACTAGTCTTTAACAACATAAAAGTTATACAATTTGACAATAGTTAGCCTTACGGTTAGCCATGTAAGCATCAATGGAGGTAATTCAAACCATTGGCGAGTCAGCAAGAGCAAAAAGTGAGTCAAGGCGTTAACCTAATTAATCGCCTGAAAAAATTTGTTGACCAATCTGCTAATATGCTGAACTTAGACGAAGATGTGGCAATAGATAGGGGCATGACTCAAATTATTAAGTCGGCGGTAATGGTAATTGGTGGTGGAGAGGATAAAGTCCAAGACCGCAAGATTCTCAAAGCCTTTGTAGAAAACTCAGGTGGCTCCCAAGCACGCATCGCGATCATTCCTTGCGCTTCAAGAGAACCTGATATTATTGGACGAATTTATCATGACATTTTCACTGAACTTGGTGCAAGTGCGGTGGAAGTGTTGGATATCCGTGAACGTCCTCACGATGACTATCCTGAAGCCGAAGCTCTAGTAGATCGGTTTACGGGAATTTTTATGACTGGTGGCGATCAACTCCGCCTTTGTGGGTTAATCGCTGATACTCCCTTTGCAATCACGATCGCTAAACGAATCGACGAAAAGCGTCTCGTACTGGCTGGTACTAGCGCAGGAGCCGCAGCAATGGGCTATCACATGATTTCAGGTGGCAGCAGTGGCGAATCCCCCCATAAAGAACTGGTCAACATGAGCACGGGCTTGAATATTTTGCCCGAAATCATTGTCGATCAGCACTTTCACAATCGTAACCGTATGGCTCGTTTGATGACAGCGATCGCCGCACATCCAGACAAAATTGGCATAGGCATTGATGAAGATACGGTTGCCATTTTTGAACCCAACAATACCATGCGAGTTTTAGGGCGCGGCACAGTCACCGTAGTCGATCCTGGCGAAGTCTCCTATAGCAACCAGCTATGGGTGAGCGGCTCTGCTCCTTTGACAATTCATAACCTACGGGTACATATTCTTGCTGCTGGTTGCAAATATCACCTGCTCAAGCGCATTCCCATTAGCCCTTCGGTATAGCCAATCCCTTAATGTGAGTCCTATTTCCCCAAAAAGTAGGGACAATTTGTCCCTACTTTTTTAACGTCAGTTTGGTTTAAGCTGGTAAATTTTAAAATCCCCAAAGTAAAAGCCTTGCTACGCAAGGCTTTTACTTTGGGGATTTTAAAATTATCTCGAACTCACGTTAATTTTTATTTAGTCCAATCTTGGGTGGGTAGATCGCTCGGATCAATAGGAGTATCAACGATTGATTTCAATCCTTCTAAGGTCGAAGGTAGCGATCGCGGATCCATAAACATCACCTTGCTACTGCCACTAGAACCGACAGTTGTAGCCATAGTCAGATAACTTTGCGCTAACAAAAATTGTAAAGCCTCATTGGCTTGGGGATGCCCCTTCATAGACTGCAACAAAACCTGCATCGCTTGAGCCGTCCCCTGAGCCTTTAATACCTGTTCCTGTCGCTCCGCTTCAGCTCGCAAAATCCTTGATTGTTTCTGTCCTTCAGCTTCGAGAATCGCCGCTTTCTGAGAAGCTTCAGCATTAAGCAGTTGGGAGTCTGCTAAACCTCTAGCTTTGTTAATTGCTGCCTCGCGATCGCCTTCCGAAGTAAGAATGGCAGCGCGTTTTTTACGCTCGGCAGTCATTTGCAATTCCATCGACTCCTGTACCGCCTTGGCAGGTAAGATATCGCGCAACTCTACCCGCGTTACTTTCACACCCCAAGGTTCGGTGGCATCATCAAGATCACGCAGTAGCAGTTCGTTGATTTTATTTCTCGCCGTAAAGGTTTCATCCAGTTCCAAGCTACCTAACTCAGAGCGGATCTGGGTCAAAACAATGTTAATAATCGCTTGGCGGAGGTTTTCTACGCGGTAATAGGCTTTTTCCATATCAACAACTCGCCAATAGACCACGGCATCGGCGGTAATCGGCACATTGTCACGAGTGATGCATTGTTGGGCGGGAATATCTAGTACTTGTTCTTTGATTGAGCCTTTGTAGCTTACGGTATCAATAAAAGGCAGAATAAAGTGGGGGCCAGCAGGAAGCTTGCGTTTATATTTCCCGAAGGATGCAACTAGGGCTTCTTCGCCTTGGTTGACAATTTTAAAAGATGCACCTCCCATCCCAAAAAATACACCCGCACCAATTACAAAACTCCATAAGTCCATAATGTTTTTCCATTGTTGGTCGAACTCACGTTAATGATAGCTTGATTGATCTTCAGATGTAGATTAAGTGTTCCTTCTAAAGTTGAACAGACTCAAGAGCGGGAGTAACAGTTGGTGTCATAGCTCAAACAATGCGATCGCACTGACAACAGGGGACTTTTAGAGATATTTTTTAATTATAGCGATCGCGGCAAATATACTTAGCCTTGATGCGATGTCTTGGTGCGATGTCTTGATGCGATCGCGGGAAATGTTAATCTATTAATATAAATTTACAATTTATCAAACCTTGTTTTTGATAGCTAATTCCTGATGGCTAAATGTGTAATTAATCGCCGCGCTGAGTTTTCTGCTAGTCATCGTTACTGGCTGCCTGAAATCCCCCCAGAGGAGAATCTTGCTAAGTTCGGTGCATGTACTAATTTTCCACCCCACGGTCACAACTATGTAATGTATGTGGGCATGGTAGGAGAGATCGACCACACTGGCATGGTACTAAATCTCTCAGATGTCAAGCACACGATCGCCCGTGAAGTGACAACCCAATTAAATTTCTCCTATCTCAATCAAGCATGGGAAGAATTTCAAGAAACGCTCCCCACCACCGAAAATATTGCCCGTGTAATTTGGCAGCGTTTAGAAGCGCACCTACCATTGGTCAATATCCGCTTATACGAACATCCCGAACTCTGGGCTGATTATCAAGGTAATAATATGCAAGCACATTTAACAATTAGCACTCACTTTTCCGCAGCCCATCGCCTCGCTCTCGACACATTATCCCTAGAAGAAAATACATCAATCTATGGCAAGTGCGCTCGGGTTAACGGTCATGGACATAACTATCATTTAGAAGTAGCCATTGTTGGTGACATCGATCCTCGTACTGGCATGATTGCTGACCTATCCGCCTTTCAAAACGCGATCGATAAATATGTCCTCGAACCGATGGATCATACCTTTCTCAATAAAGACATTCCCTATTTTTCGGAAGTCGTTCCTACTGCCGAAAATATTGCTGTCTATATCCAAAAGTTACTAACCAAGCCCATTCGCGAGATTGGTGCAAAACTCCATAGCATTAAACTAATTGAGAGTCCTAATAACTCCTGTGAAGTTTATGGAGAATACCAACTCTCTGACATCGAACATTCCTTAGAAGAAGTCTTGGCTAAGGCTTCTTAATTTTAGGACTTACGCATTGGATAGGTGTGGCGCGGGCTTTACCCGCGCCACACCTATCCAATATCCAGTAAACTCCTTAGCTTTGCGTAAGTCCTAAATTTCTAAAGATTAATTTCTAAACCGAAGATGAGCCAAGCTGTGCCTTGGCTCATCTTCGGCAAAAAATTTTTACAAATATCAATCATGTCCGCAGCAAAACAGCATCACCAGCAACCCACGGCAAAGGATGCAGTTCTTGGCGGTCAGATAACACCGCCACTGGGAGGAGTTGTATTAGGAGGAATTGCAGGAGTCAAGCAAAGGTTCCATAGCCCTGCGATCGCCTCGAGAATAGCCTCCCTGCGCGAAGCTCTCAACCATGGGGAAGCGGGATTAAACTTAGTTTTGCAAGGCTTACAGGATCATTCGCTCTCCGTCCAACGTACCGCGCTCCTATTGCTTTGGCGCAGATCCGAACCCCATGTCCGTCAAGCCTTAGCCGACTACAGCCAATATCATTTATTCGATATCGTCGATACGCTTCAAGGTCATGCTTCAGCGATCGTTTCCCTTGCCCTGTCAGCCAATGGCAGGATTTTATATAGCGCTGGGGCGGATTTCAGTATTAAAGTTTGGGACTTAGGAACAGATAGAAATCCGCATAAACTGATTGGTTCCATTCGCGGACATAATCATAGGATTACCTCCATTGCTCTGAGTGCTAACGGTCGTCTATTGGCTAGCGGTAGCCGCGATAAAACTATTAAACTCTGGGATGCACGCTCTGGGAAAGAGCTATTAACCCTAACGGGGCATATCGGCTATGTTAATTCTGTAGCAATTACTCCCGATGGAAAGACCCTAGTGACGGGTAGCCAAGACACCACGATTAAGCTGTGGGATATTAAAACGGGAACCAAAATTCGCACTCTGCGCGGTCATACTAGTCTTGTGGATTCCGTCGCCCTAAGCCCTGATGGCAAAGCGATCGCTAGTTGCAGTTGGGATACTACGATTCGAGTATGGGACTTAGTTTCAGGAAAGCAACGTTGGGAATTTATCGGACATTCGGCAAGGGTGCTCTCCTTTGCCATCAGTCCCGATGGGCGCACCCTCGTCAGTGGTAGTCTCGATACGCGCATCAAGGTCTGGGACTTGCAAACAGGTAAAGCCATTCGGACATTAGAAGGGCATTGGGGCTGGGTCAAGTCACTGATTGTCAGTAGGGATGGCAAAACTCTGATCAGCGCTAGCTATAAAGAAATTCGCGTGTGGAACTTAGAAACAGGAGAACCCATTCAAGTCCTCACTGGACATATCAATCTCATTAATGCGATCGCCCTCAGTCATGACGGACAAACCTTAGTTAGTGGCGGCGAAGATAGCAATATTCATATCTGGAGAGTTCCCTAATCATACCAAAGCACAAAATGGCGTAGCCATTTTGTGCTTTGGTATGATTAGGGCATTGAGCAAGGGTTTGCGTAGCAAACCCTTGTTCAATGCCAAAAAGTGAAAGCCTTGCTACGCAAGGCTTTCACTTTTTGGCTTTTAAAATTTGCTAGCTTAACCCGAACTGACGTTAATCAAAGAGTGTCGTACAAAGTACGACACTCTTTGCAGAAGTTTAACTAAGCAGCAACTACTTTAAGTTGCTTTTTGCGTCTAGCTGCACGCCAGCCACCAAATGCACCTGCCAGAAAAATACCAGCGATCGCAGGAGGGACGGGAACTGGTCTTACAGAAACCAAATCATTGCTACATTCAAATCCTAAGGTTGCCAAAAACTGCTGACCTTGATATTGACTAGGAAGTGTAAACTTAAACCCAAAAGTATTAGGGTTGGCACTAGCTTGGTAGATCGTGCTGGGAAATCCAATGGCAGCAAGATCTGACTGTGTTAGATAGCTGAGGTTACCTCCCGCAAATAGATTCCCCGTAGCAATTTCAAGGGGAAGAGAAGAGCCATTATTAATGTAGGGAGCAAAATAGGAATCATTGGCGGCTAGATCGCCAGCAGTGGAATTGCCAGCAGAATTTCTATAAGCGTTATAACTGGCATAGCCAGAGTTACTTGAGGCAACACTTTGACCAGTAACGCCTGTATAAACACCAACGGTATTAGCACCAAAGTCATTGTTGGGTGCAAACCTTACGCCAAGCAGCGAGCCTTGGGCGGTACTGAAGTTATTGCCAGCGTTGCCATAATTGAAGTCTAGGAAAAGAGAGCCGAAACCGACATTTGTATTGTTGGAATTAATGCCATAGAGAGAATTACTGGAGTTAATTCCTACATACACATCATTACCTACAACTTTGTAGCCCATGCCATAGATATCCCAACGGCTGTCTGCATTAAATCCCCCCGATCCAGAACCATCATAGGAGTAGTCATCACGGGCATAATTCCAGCCATTTACAATCGTTCCAGCCTGTGCTGGCAGACTGGTGGCGATCGCCCCCCAAGAGATTGCTACTGCTGAGAGTACCTTTGACAAAACCGACTTATTCATTTCCCTTCCCTAAAACCTGACTAAAACAAAAAAATATTTCTAATGACGAAGCAAGACTTATTAGTTAATGCTTGGTTATTTCTTATACTCAGGTTTCTAGATCGGGTTGTCATCTAGGTAAAGTTAGCAAAAAGTTATTTTCGATACTTTTCACTGGTTATCGAATAGTTATATCAGGATAAAGTCTTACTAAATAAAGATTATCTCCCTGTTTTTATCCGCGTAATTTCTGAATCTGTCGTTCGCTCTGTTGCGCCCAAGGAATGTTTTTTTGCTGATTAAAATAAGCCTGCGCCTGAATAAAAGATTGCATCGCATCCTGTTTTTGCCCCGCCTTTACCTGTGCGACCCCAAGGGTATAAAAGGCTTCGGCGTAGTCTTTACGAAACTGCAAAGCATTACGCAACTGTCCGATCGCATTTTCCGTTTGTCCTTGAATTAATAAAGCGGCTCCCAAATTGTAATAAGCCTCAGCATATTCAGGATTCAATTGCAGAGCCTTGGCATAATAGGCGATCGCTTTGGAGATATTGCCCTGAGTTTGAATTAATAGTCCTAGGTTATAGATCGTTTCAGGGGCTTGGGGATTGAGTTTAAGCGCCTGATTGAGGTTCGCGATCGCCCCATTAATATCCTTTTTCTCCTTCAAGGCTAAACCGAGATTATAATAAGCAACTGATAGTTTCGGATCGAGGCTAATCGCCCTTTGTAAGCTGGGAATGGCGCGATTGGCATCCCCTGACTGTAACAAGGCTGCACCCAGATTACTGTAAGCGATCGCAAACTTAGGATCGAGTCTAGTGGCGCGTTGAAAAGAATGAATGGCTTCCTTTAATTTGCCTGCCTGTGCGTAGGCTAAGCCCAGATTATAATGCGCTACCGTTAGTTCGGGATTTTTCTGAATCGCCGCCCGAAATATAACAATCGCTCCCTCTAAATTACCTAAACGCACATAGGCGTTACCCCTTTCCAAAAGCTGATCGGCAGTTTCATTGGGCGGTACGACGATTTCCTGCTGTACTTGAACTTTTTGCGGTGGCTTAGGACGCAGTTGCGCGATCGCCCCCTCAGCACCACAGATCATAATCACTAAGACCGATGCGAAAACTCCCAAAACTGGTTTCATAATCTTTTCTGGTCTGAATTCTTCATAAAGAATGTTAAATTGAGAAGGCTAAATTGAGTAAGAAATTAGCGATCGTCGTCAAGCCTTGAGCTTCAAAAAAAGCTTTACAAACACAAGCCCTGTAAACATGATTCTCGTTATCGACAATTACGACAGCTTTACCTATAACCTCGTGCAGTACCTTGGAGAATTATTACCCGAATTCCCTGCATTGAGCGAAATTATAGTTAAAAGAAATGACGAAATAACCATCGCCGAAGTCAAACAACTTCAACCCGCAGGAGTCGTAATCTCACCAGGTCCCGGTCGCCCCGAAGAAGCGGGTGTATCTTTAGATATTATTCGTGAAATGGCTGCCCATACGCCAATATTGGGTGTATGTCTCGGGCATCAAAGCATGGGATTAATGTATGGAGGAAAGGTCGTCTCGGCTCCCTACTTAATGCATGGCAAGACATCCCAAATTTATCATACGGGAGTCGGTATTTTGGCAGGACTAGCCAACCCATTTACCGCCACTCGTTACCATAGTCTCGTTATCGATCGCCAAAATTGCCCCGATGTCCTTGAGGTTACAGCATGGACTGAAGATGACATAATCATGGGAGTCCGACACAAACAATATCCCCATGTCCAAGGCGTACAATTCCATCCTGAAAGCATCTTGACCGAAACAGGCAAAGACTTACTGAGAAACTTCTTAAAAGGATTGAGCGTCATAGCCTGATATTTAAGGTAGGTGGCGCTTTATGCTGCCTACCTTAAATACTGGGCTTTATAAATACTGGGCTTAAGTACCTGATAGTTTCGACTACATATCGCTTTGGGAAAATCCGCACATTTCAAGCACATTTCAAAATACTTACTGAACTAAACAACATGCGCCGCAGACAAATTCTTCGACTCGCCCAAGGTGGACTGATCTCAGCATTTACCGCAGGAATTATTGCTGACGCAGCCAATTCTCAAGCAAATTCAACCCTACGCCTTCAGTGGTTGGGGCATTTATCTTTTTTAATCTCAGGAGATAACGTTAGTTTTTTAACCCATCCATTTCGTCCCGTCGGTTGTACCGCGAAGCTAGCCTCGCCAACTGCCCAATCTGACTATATTTTGATTAGTTCGCGCTTACTTGACGAAGGATATTTAGAAAATCTCCCCAAGGACAAGCGAGTTTTGTCTGAAGCGGGCTCTTACAATCTTAAAGGCATAAATCTTCAGGGAATTACGATGGATCACGATCGCCTTGGCGGTCGTAGATTTGGGCGCAATGTGGCATGGCGCTGGAAGCAATCGGGCATCTTTATATTGCATTTAGGTAGCGCCGCCGCTCCCATCACCGCTTCTCAGCGAATTCTCATGGGTCGTCCTGACGTTTTGATTTTGCCCATAGGTGGCAGCGCTCAAAGCAGCGATCCAATGCAAGCTAAAGCCTATTCCCCCCAAGAAGCTCAAGCGATCGTTACCGAACTAAATCCCCGTATAGTTATTCCTGTCTATTACCGCACTGACAAATCCAGTAAGTCTTGCCAGCTAGCTTCTATCGATGAGTTCCTTGCGCTCATGCCCAAGGACAGTATTAAGAAGTTGGAAGGTTCGACCCTAGAGTTAAATGCGAGCAGTCTGCCTCAAAGCACCGTGGTGCGTGTCCTCAATTCCTAACTCACCTATATAGCTGCCGCCAGTCTTGTTAGGACAAAATTAAAACTCAAAATAGTGTTGCCGCGCTCCGCGCGGCAACACTATTTTGGGTTTTATGTCCTGATACAGTTGACGGCAGATATATAGGGACATAAACCGCAAGAATTGATAGGCGGCGCTTTGCGCCGCCTATCAATTCTTGCGGTTTGATTTACGGCGATACTCTTACAATCGTGTTCGTCGTCACTTGACTAAACAACTCGCGAATATCTTCGTTATACATACGGATACAGCCATGGGATGCCGCCGTACCAACCGAGGCGCGATTGGGTGTCCCATGAAAGCCCGACCAATCTTTGCCATCCGTCCAAAAGCCAATCCAGCGATCGCCTAAAGGATTTTCGGGATCTTTGCTAGGAATAACATCCCCCGTAAAGGGATTTTGCCAAGCAGGATATTCAATCGTTTGTAAAACACGATGATTACCTATGGGCGTGCTCCAGCCTTGACGACCAACGGCGACAGGATAGGTCTTAAGAGCAATCTCTCCATGAAAGGCGGTAACTGTCCGCCGACTAATGCTGACCTCAAGGCGTGTCACCTGCGTTAGCTCTATATCCCACATGCGGCGATTGGGATCGATCGTATAGAGCGATCGAATTAACGGTACTTTCTTCTGATAGGCAAGAGCTTGATAGATCAGCACTGCCAATTCACTTTTGGTAATTGCTCCATTGGGAGCAAGGATACGGGGATCGGGATAATTAGTAACTAAGCCTTCCTGAGTAATTGTGGCGATCGCAGGAATGGCATAGTTGGGAATCTCTATAGCGTCGCGAAACATTGATAATAAGTAGGTTTGCGGCGTTTTAACGGCATTGCTGTTAAGATTGAGCTGGCTGGCGATCGCGACCAGAGTTTCAGCCTTAGTGGCTGGCTCGTCAAGTCTGGTAGTAATTCTGGATGCATTCCGATTGGCAAAGGCAAGTTCTAAATAATTCGCAAGCTCGGCACGGGTAATAGGGCGATCGGGCTGAAATAAACTAATGCCATCGGCAGTATCAAAGGCTTTGCTCAAGTTTGTTTTAGATAGCAGTCCCTCCACAAAGAGGCGCGACCAATGCCTTTGCAAATCCAAAAACAAAAATTGCTTTGAGTTGAATTTATCTGAAGAGCTAATCGTAGATTCAGCAGTGTTCGCCCAGATTGCTGAATTCTGAGTGTCAGAATATAACGCAGTAAAACCACATATATTTATCGCTATGGCAACATTAACAAATGAAGAGAAAAGACTTTGCTGATTTTGCGATCGCGTTCTCATGGATTCCAATGGCAATAGCTCTTGTTGACTTAATTATCTAAAGTAGCTATGCAGTCTAACACATTGCTTCCCAAAGTCCCTACATGCAATTACAAGTAATCACATTTATGCTAGAGCGTATCCTGATAAAGCTATATAGTGATTACCTTAATGATGATTATTCAAATAGTAATCACTGCCCCCAAAATTGTAAGGCTTACAAAGACTTACAAACAGATAACTAAGGAATAAAAATACGACCAGCCCCTAAATAGTTATCTATGTCAAGACCAATTTCTATCAGACAAGCCACACATTTTTCTCGATACACTTTCTCATCAAGTCGATCCACATTACTAATGGTTACAACTGGAAGACTGAGATCCGTATTTTTATCTCGAATTGTCTGCTCTAAAGAAGTTTTCCCCTTCATATTTCTATTAGCAGTAATCAAAATTAAATTATTTTGTTGAGCAAAATTCCAAACAGCTAGATCACTACTATTTCGAGGCAATCCCACATCCTCAAATTGCAGAAATTTAACTTGTATTAGATCTAGCCAACCTTCAGCCGCCACAACACCCCAAAGGATTAAAGACTTACCCTTGAGATTGTAATCAATTAAGAACTTCATGCTTCAGTCGCTAGTCTAGCTTTCCAAACTTGCAATTTTTCCCATGCTTTCCGATTTTCAGGTTTAGGAGAGTGTTTAGTTAGTTGAGCAAATTTCTCTTTATTAATTTCTTCCCAATAATGGCGATTTGCATCAGATTCTAACAAAACCAGTTGATACTCTGACTCAACCTCTTTACGATGATTTTCAATATAGGTGATCGCTGCGTTGAATTGCTGATCAGTAATGTAAAAAAAATAATTGCGGATCAACTTTACAGGATAGCCAGCATGAAGATAATCCATCAAATCATACAGAGTAATCCGAGTACCATTAATAGTAAGTCCTCTTTCTGTACGGATAATATCTGATTTTTCTTGAATAGCTGTCATATTTGCCAATCTTATAAACATTTTAGATATTATAGCTACTAAAAAAATCCCCCACGTCGCCGTGAGGGATTTTTTTAGTTATTAGTTAATTAACTAGCAAGCTAGATTAACCGAAAGCAGTTGTGGTAGACGCAATCAGGAAGGCTGCATAGGTGACAATGTAGCCTATTGTGAAGTGAGCCAAGCCAACCAAACGAGCTTGAACGATGGAGAGAGCCACAGGCTTGTCTTTCCACTGAACTAAACTTGCAAGAGGTGTGCGTTGGTGCGCCCATACAAGGGTTTCGATCAATTCTTGCCAATAACCACGCCAAGAGATCAAGAACATGAATCCAGTTGCCCAAACTAGGTGTCCGAAGAGGAACATCCAAGCCCAAACAGAGATATTGTTCATGCCATAGGGGTTATAGCCATTGATCAACTGAGCAGAGTTAAGCCATAGGTAGTCACGGAGCCAGCCCATGATGGTGACCGAGGATTCGTTGAACTGAGCAACGTTACCTTGCCATACACCGAGGTGTTTCCAGTGCCAGTAGAAGGTTGTCCAACCGATGGTGTTCAACATCCAGAACATAGCGAGGTAGAAGGAATCCCATGCAGAGATATCGCAAGTACCGCCACGACCAGGACCGTCGCAAGGGAAGCTGTAGCCGAAGTCTTTCTTGTCTGGCATGAGCTTAGATCCACGAGCATCCAACGCGCCCTTAACCAAGATCAAGGTGGTGGTGTGCAGCCCTAGAGCGATCGCATGGTGAACTAAGAAGTCGCCAGGTCCAATGGTGAGGAACAAGGAGTTATCACCAGCATTGATACCAGCCAACCAACCAGATAACCAGACGTTACCACTGTTGGGGTAAGCGGTAGAAGCAATGCTGTCAGGATTAGAAAGCAGAACATCAAAGCCATACAGAGCTTTACCATGAGCGGCTTGAATCCACTGAGCGAATACAGGCTCGATCAAGATTTGCTTTTCAGGAGTACCGAAAGCTTGCATTACGTCGTTATGAACGTAGATGCCAAGGGTGTGGAAACCTAAGAAGAGGGATACCCAGCTTAAGTGAGAGATGATCGCTTCCTTATGCTCAAGCATACGTGCAAGCACGTTGTTCTTATTAGCTTCAGGATCGTAGTCACGAACGAAGAAGATCGCACCGTGAGCAAACGCGCCCACCATCAAGAAACCAGCAATATATTGGTGGTGAGTGTACAGGGCTGCCTGTGTGGTGAAGTCCTTAGCAATGAATGCATAGGAAGGCATCGAGTACATGTGCTGCGCCACCAATGATGTGATTACACCGAGGGAAGCAAGAGCCAAGCCGAGTTGGAAGTGCAAGGAGTTGTTGACGGTGTCATACAAACCTTTGTGACCATCGCCTAGCAAACCACCAAAAGGAGTGCCCTTAGGAGGATTGTGCGCAGCCAAGATCTCCTTGATGCTGTGACCGATACCAAAGTTGGTGCGGTACATGTGACCAGCGATGATGAACAACACAGCGATCGCCAAGTGGTGATGAGCAATGTCGGTCAACCAAAGAGACTCGGTTTGAGGATGGAAACCACCTAAGAAGGTGAGGATTGCAGTACCAGCACCTTGGGAAGAACCAAACACATGACCAGCAGTATCAGGATTCTGAGCATACACACCCCAATTACCAGTGAAGAAAGGTGCAAGCCCCGCTGGATGAGGAGGAACGCTCAAGAAGTTGTCCCAACCTACGTGAATACCACGGGATTCAGGAATCGCAACGTGAACCATGTGACCAGTCCATGCCAAGGAGCTTGCGCCAAACAAACCAGCCAAGTGGTGGTTGAGGCGAGACTCAGCATTCTTGAACCAAGAGAGGCTAGGACGGAAGCTGGGCTGTAGGTGCAACCAACCTGCAAATAGCAGAACGGCTGCGAATACTAGCATCCAGATTGCGCCAGTAAATAGCTCTGCATTGGTACGCATACCGATGGTGTACCACCAGTGGTAAACACCAGAAAGAGCAATATTAACAGGACCAGCAGCGTCGGTTTGAGTAAACGCTTCTACTGCGGCCTTACCAAAGTGAGGGTCCCAAATCGCATGGGCGATCGGACGTGTAGTGAGAGGATTTTGAATCCATTGCTCGAAGTTACCCTGCCACGCTACGTGAAACAGGTTGCCAGATGTCCACAGGAAGATGATTGCCAAGTGACCGAAGTGCGAAGCAAAAATCTTTTGGTAAAGACTTTCTTCGGTAACTCCATCGTGACTTTCAAAGTCATTCGCTGTGGCGATCGCATACCAGATCCGACGGGTTGTTGGATCCTGTGCGAGAGCCTGGCTAAACTTAGGAAATTTCGTTGCCATAATTACTTCAATTTCTCCGTTTTATTAGCCAAGTGCACCGTAACGGGCTAGGAAGAATGCCCAAGTTGTGGCAATTCCACCTAAGAGGTAGTGAGCTAGACCCACTGCACGACCTTGAGTAATGCTCAAAGCGCGAGGAGAGATAGCAGGAGCAACGTTGAGCTTGTTGTGAGCCCAAACGATTGACTCGATAAGTTCTTGCCAGTAGCCGCGACCGCTGAACAGGAACATGAGGCTGAAGGCCCAGATGAAGTGAGCGCCCAAGAAGATCAAACCGTAAGCCGACAATGCCGAACCGTAGGATTGAATTACGTTGGAAGCTTGGGCCCACAAGAAGTCACGCAACCAACCGTTAATGGTCAATGCACTCTGTGCAAAGTTGCCACCAGCCATATTGGTAACAGTGCCACTTGCATCAACAGTACCGAAGATATCGGACTGCATTTTCCAAGAGAAGTGGAAGATGACAACGGAAATACAGTTGTACATCCAGAAAAGACCTAGGAATACGTGATCCCAAGCCGAAACTTGACATGTACCGCCACGACCAGGACCGTCGCAAGGGAAGCGGAAACCGAGTTCAGCCTTGTCTGGAATCAAGCGAGAGCTGCGAGCGTAAAGAACGCCTTTAAGCAAGATCAAGACAGTAACGTGAATGGTGAAGGCATGGATGTGGTGAACCAAGAAGTCAGCCGTACCAAGAGCCATATGGGCAACAGCAACTTTACCGCCAACAACTAGAGTTTCACCGCCGAAGATAGGGCTAACACTAGAGGTTGCATAGGGAGCAGTTGTACCCGCAGCCGCAGCATGAATACCTTGAATCCAGTTAGCGAAGACGGGCTTCAACTGAATTGCGGTATCGGAGAACATATCTTGAGGACGACCCAATGCACGCATGGTGTCGTTGTGGATGTAAAGACCAAAGCTGTGGAAGCCAAGGAAGATACATACCCAGTTGAGGTGAGAAATAATTGCATCGCGATGGCGCAACATGCGATCAAGCAAGTTGTTTACATTCTTAGCAGGATCGTAATCGCGAACCATGTAAATGCCTGCGTGAGCAGCCGCGCCACAGATCAAGAAACCACCAATCCACATGTGATGTGTGAATAGAGAAACTTGGGTAGCGTAATCGGTTGCAATGTAAGGATAAGCAGGCATCGCATACATGTGCTGAGCAACGATGATGCTCAAAGAACCCATCAAAGCCAAGTTAACAGCTAGCTGTGCATGCCAAGAAGAGGTCAAGATTTCGTATAGCCCCTTGTGCCCTTCACCAGTTAGAGGTCCCTTGTGAGCTTCGAGAATTTCCTTCATGCTGTGACCGATACCAAAGTTGGTGCGGTACATATGTCCAGCAATGATGAAAAGTGTAGCGATCGCAAGGTGATGGTGAGCTTGGTCAGTTAGCCATAGAGATCCAGTTTGAGGATTCAAACCACCCTTAAAGGTCAAGAAGTCAGCATAAGCGCCCCAGTTAAAGGTAAAGAACGGTGTCAAACCTTGTGCAAAGCTAGGGAAAATGTCTGCCATCAATGAAGGATTCAGGATGAACTCATGGGGTGCAGGAATCTGGCTCGCAGGTACGCCCTTATCAAGGTAGTAATTGATAGGAATCGATACGTGGATCTGATGTCCAGCCCAAGAGAGAGAACCCAAACCGAGCAAACCAGCCAAGTGGTGGTTCATCATCGATTCAGCATTCTTGAACCACTCAAGTTTAGGAGCAGCCTTGTGGTAGTGAAACCAACCAGCGAAGAACATCAAACCAGCCATCACCAAACCGCCAATTGCGGTGCAGAGGAGTTGATATTCCGTGGTGATGCCAGATGCTCTCCACAGGTGGAACAAACCAGAAGTGATTTGAATACCTTGGAAACCGCCACCTACATCGCCGTTCAAGATATCTTGACCGACAACATTCCAGACCACTTGGGCGCTGGGCTTAATGTTGACTGGATCGGCAAGCCAACCAGTGTAGTTAGAGAACTTTGCTCCGTGGTAATACATACCACTGAGCCAGATAAAGATAATACCTAAGTGCCCAAAATGAGCGGAGAAGATCTTACGGGCAGTATCTTCTTCGGTTGTGAAACTGTCAAAGTCATGCACATTGGCATGAAGATCCCAAATCCATGTGGTTGTCTTTGGGCCCTTCTTTAAGGTGCGATCGAAGTGACCAGGTTGTCCCCACTTCTCAAAGGAAGTAGGTACTACATCACGATCAACCGTTACCTTTACCTCTGTGTCTGGCTTTTGAGGAGTCATTGTCATGAAAATTTTCCTCTCTCAGACTGTTAAGACAAAGTAGATTAAACGATTAGGCAAGCTCTCTCATAGTGCTGAATCTATGAATGAGATAAGTACTGCTGTACAAGAGTCGCTGTGCCACGATGAGGTAATTATAGGTTTAGGTTTGTGTCGCTCCAGATAGTTTGTAACAATTGTTTAGAATGCACCTAATCACCTCAATCCTTTATGCTGCAATAAATTTAAATCCTTAGGTTCAATTTTTTAAATGAATAGACCCCATTAATTTCTTAACAAAACTTCATTTAAGTAAGTGGACTTAATTAAATAAATTGAGTTCGGGATAATTTGAAACTGGCTTTGAGAAAGGGTTTGCTACGCAAACCCTTTCTCAAAGTCCAAAAGTAAAAGCCTTGCTACGCAAGGCTTTTACTTTTGGACTTTTAAAATTTGCCAGCTTAACGCGAACTGACGTTAAATCTAAAACCTGCGGCGCACGCTGCGTCGCAGGTTTTAAGGTTTTAGATTTAGCTATTTACGATGCGATCTTGTAATTACTCTAAAGGTTGAAGAACCTTCAAAATTGTTGGGGCTAAGATAGGCTTGCAAAGGTAGCTATTTGTAAATAGCTCTAAGGAGGACATTATGCCTAATGATTTGCCCAAAAGTTTTCTCGATCAGTTACGGGAAATAACGGTCGTTGTCGCTGATACTGGCGATATCCATGCCATTGAAATGGTTAAACCTCAAGATGCAACCACCAATCCATCTTTGATCACAGCTGCGGCTCAAATGCCCCAATATCAGGAAATTGTCGATGAAACTCTGCGAGAAGCGAGAAAAGATCTTGGTAAAGATGCCATGCCTGCGCAGGTTGTTTCCTTAGCTTTCGATCGCTTAGCGATCTCCTTTGGTATGAAAATTTTGCAAATTATTCCTGGTCGCGTTTCCACAGAGGTAGATGCAAGGCTGTCCTACGATACCGAAGCAACCTTGGGAAAAGCCCATTATTTAATTTCGCAATACGAAGCGCATGGCATTTCTCGCGATCGCGTATTAATTAAAATTGCCGCTACTTGGGAAGGTATCAAGGCAGCAGAATTACTCGAAAAAGAAGGCATTCATTGCAACTTGACCTTACTATTTGGACTGCATCAAGCGATCGCCTGTGCAGAAGCGGGCGTAAAACTAATTTCGCCTTTTGTCGGACGCATTCTCGACTGGTACAAAAAAGATACTGGTCGCGATAGCTATCCAGCTAATGAAGATCCAGGCGTATTGTCAGTATCGAGAATTTATAACTACTATAAAAAGTTTGGTTATAAAACTGAAATCATGGGCGCAAGCTTCCGCAATATGGGAGAAATTGTCGAGTTGGCTGGTTGCGATCTGTTAACTATTTCCCCTGCCCTACTCGATGAATTGCAACATACAGAGGGTGAACTAGTACGCAAACTCGATCCCGAAATCGCTGCTCAGTCAGATATCGCCGCCATTCCTATGGATAAGGCAACTTTTGATGCTATGCATGCTAGCGATCGCATGGCTTCCGAGAAACTTGACGAAGGGATCAAAGGCTTCTCGAAAGCCCTCGTCACCCTAGAAGAGCTATTAAAAGATCGTCTCGCCAAACTCGAAGCACCCGCTCTAGCAGCAGTGTAGTTTTTGGTACTTGCCAAAGCCCAAAAGATAAGTGGCGGCGCTTTGCGCCGCAGCTTATCTTTTGGGCTTTATCTTTAATTGCGCCTAGCTACTTATTGCTATACTGCCAATATGTCGCCACAACTACCGCCCGATTCCTTTGCCCCTAAAAAAAGCAGAGTTTACCAAGCTCTGATAGAGCAGTTCGATTTACTACTTCGCGCCAAATATCCCCTCATATATATAGTTACGGCGGAAGAGGAGCCTGTCGAAGAGCTTTTGACGGAAATGGCAATCCAATCTAGCCCCAGTCGTCGGATTTTATTTTGGGACATCGCCAGAGGATGGAGTGATAATAACGCTGATAAAGGCTCAGTGATGGCGGCTCTGTCGCGAATTAGTCAGCGGGATAAAGCAACTAAGGATGGTGACAACGTTTTATATGTGCTGAGGGATCTGCACCCGATCCTCAAACATCCCCACCACGAAAGAAACATAGCCATTATTCGGGAGTTAAAGAATTTAGCTCGTGACCTCAAGCTTGATCGCCGCACAATTGCCTTAACAAGCTATGTGTTAGAGATCCCGCCCGAACTGACTGAAGAAATTACAGCGATCGATTTTCCTCTGCCTGCCGTTACGGAAATCGAATATTTAATCAAACAAAAAATTTCACCCCATAAATTACATTTAAGCAACTTAGCGTTAGAGCAACTGGTCAAGGCTTGCCAAGGTTTAAGCCGTACGCGAATTCAAAGGGTTTTAGCCAAGGCGATCGCCGAAAAAGAACAGGTGAACGACTCCGACATCGATGCCGTACTTGCCGAAAAGCAGCAAGCGATCAGACAGACGGGAATTTTAGAATTTTTTACGGTTAATGAATCCCTTAAAAATGTTGGTGGCTTAGACAACCTTAAGCAATGGGTGCGGGTTCGACGCGATGCCTTTACCGAAGAAGCAAAGCGCTATGGCATCCCTACGCCTAAGGGCGTATTACTAGTCGGCATTCAAGGCACTGGCAAATCACTATCGGCAAAAACGATCGCCAATGAATGGCGCTTACCGTTATTGAGGCTGGATATCGGGCGCTTATTTGGTAGCTATGTGGGAGAGAGTGAGAGCCGAATGCGGCAAATGATCCAACTCGCTGAGGCGACTGCCCCCTGCGTCCTTTGGATCGATGAAATTGACAAGGCTTTTGGGAATATCAATGGTTCGGGGGATGGAGATTCTGGGGCAAGTCGGCGAGTATTAGGAACGCTGATCACTTGGATGCAAGAAAAAACTTCCCCCGTATTTATTGTTGCTACGGCAAACAATGTCCGCATTCTGCCCGCCGAACTATTACGGAAAGGAAGATTTGACGAAATTTTCTTTTTAAATTTACCGACCGAGTCCGAACGCCAAGAGATCTTTAAAGTTCATTTACAGAAATTACGCCCTAATCGGATGCGGGAGTTCGATCTATTGCTATTAGCGCGACATACCAAAAATTTTAGTGGCGCAGAGATCGAACAGGTGATCCTCGATGGCATCCATCGCGCCTTTGGTCGTGGTAGCACTGGCAAACGCGAAGACTTTACCACCGAGGATATCATTAGCGCGATCGAAGAGACCGTTCCCCTAGCAGCGATCGCTTCGCAGCAGATTGAATCCCTAAAGCAATGGGCGGCTGAGTCGGGAGCACGCACAGCATCTAACGACGAGCAATTACTTCAAGAATTACGAAAATTTGCTATTAATTTAGAGTGAATACAAACAACTATGTCCCACTTCACGACAATCGCCATCGAAATCAAAAATGGGGACTTGCTAGAAAAATCACTGCAAGAACTGGGATATCCTGTCAAGCGCAATACTTTAGTGCGTGGATACCTCGGTAATAGCACCCATGCCGAGTACGTGATCCCCATGCCCAACGCCTATGATATTGGTTTTCGCAAACTCGGCGATCGCTACGAACTAATTGCCGATATGTGGGGCGTAGCTACGAATGTGGAAGAATTATTGGGCGCAATCACCCAGCAATATGCAACTAACAAGGTTTTACAAAGCGCAGCGCAACAAGGATTTGCGGTTGAGCAACAAGAAATTCTGGAAGATGGCACGATTAGAATCGTGATCGGACGCTGGAGTTAGAGCTTGCTATTAATTAAAGTACTTGGGGCCTCGACTCCACTTAATCAAAGTTAGCGGAGCGGAATCGAAACTAGTCAGAATTGCGGAATAAAGTTAAAACTGGGACACATGCTCCAATACATGAGGCGATCGCGCCAATGCCTGAAAAGATATGAGGAGCTTGAACATATTTGATAACTTCGTCTGTAGCGAGAGGCAAGGTTGCGAGCAGCACACACGACACACCTAAGCGAACTGCTAATTGATGAATCATGATTAATACTTGAATTCTACTGAATACTTCAATATGAGATAACTCACACTAGGTTGACTAGTGGGGATCGTCATCTATAAATAGAGTGAGATATCTCAATCGAACAGTGAAATAGATGTCAATTTCTGTTAAGAAAAATATTAAGACTCCAGCAATGTAATACCAAAACACAAAATGGCGTAGCGATTTTGTGTTTTGAAAACCCTTACTGGGCTTAGTTTTTAATTCACAAAAGTGTTGTCGCACTTTCGTGAATTGGTATGAGGTTCGCTTAGAACATAAGACCTAAAAGACGAGCGGTGATGCGAAGCATCACCACTCATCTTTTAGGTCTTGCATAGTCTTGCGATTGGGAAATTAGCAAATCTAGAACTTCTCAAATCATCGCTAAACCGAAGATAACCTTGCAAGCAGATTCAAGCTTACCGTCATAAATTCATCTAAATAGAAAAGGATGGGAAGTGCTAAGCACTTCCCATCCTTTTCTATTTAGGTTTATGTATAGCTATATTCACTTAAGTCGGGACATCAAACCCAATAGAGAGTTGCGGCGCGAAGCGGCGCAACTCCCTATTGGGTTTGATTTGAGAATAAAAGCACTATTCTATAGATTTTCTAGGACTGCCAATCCTTGAAATTTCGGTTTCGCAAAATAATAGCCTTGAAAAAGCTCGATCCCAAAGGATTGCAAAACATTCAACTCCTCGTAGGTTTCAATTCCTTCAGCAATTATTTGAATCTTTAGCTCGTTGCATACTTGAACAATCCCCTTCACGATCGCCTGACGATTCTTATTGCAATCGATATGCCGAATCAGCCCCATGTCTAATTTGACTAAATCCGTTTGAATATCAGCTAATAAATTAAGTCCTGAGTAACCAGCCCCAAAATCATCGATCGCCGTCAAAAAGCCCTCTTGTTGATAATATTTGATGATTTCGAGCAGATGGGCGCGATCCTCGATCTTTTCTCCTTCAGTAATCTCAAAGATAATCCGATCAATCGGGAAACCGAAAGTTTCCGCAGCCTCAAGCGTAGTACGAATACATAATTCGGGACGATAAACCGCATTGGGCAAGAAATTAATGCTGACGTAGGATTTAATATTCAGCTTTGCGCTTAGCTGAACCGCCTTGACTCGACAGGCTTGGTCGAAGCGGTATTGATTTTCATTATTCACCCTCGCTAAAATCTCCCCAGCGGGTTCTTCGGCCATACCCCTAACCAAAGCTTCTTGAGCAAAAATTGTTTTGGTTTTAACGTTAACGATTGGCTGAAATGCCATTGTAAAGTCAAACCCTAATCCAGCTCCTTTTGTGCATTCTGCACAACCAATTGACTGAAATTCATGACGTTGCGTCATCTGATTTACCTAATATATTCAAAGTTGAGTTAGAGTCTCAAAAACTTAGGATGCATTTGGGCTATATAGTACGTTTTTGATTATTGCCTGCAACATATACGTCAGCCATCCCTCTTCATGGCATAAGCCTACCTACTTGATTCATCAAAACAATTGTTTTTGAGTCATCTCAGAGGGCTATAAGTACCTCAGCATAATTAAACCCAGAGCTAAAATCTGCGGCGCAAGCGGCGCGTACACCACAGGTTTTAGGGTTTTATATTTAATTAAGCCCACTTACTTAGAAACTATTAAGCGATCGCTAAGTTAATAAAACAGTCAGTAAATAAGTGTACTCCTTCATAACTTCATTAGTAATTTGTTCATGAAATTAACGGGTTTCTGTAAGTAAACTCAAAACCTAGAAGAGAGTATCGCCCGCTACGCGGGCAGTACTCTCAAGAAAGACAAGTGGTAGTGCTTCGCACTGCCACTTGTCTTTTTGGGGTTTGATTTATCCTAATAGCTGCCGCCAGTTTTGTTAGGGCAAAATCAAAACCCCAAAGAGAGTTGCCGCGCAGAGCGCGGCAACTCTCTTTGGTTTATGTCCTGATAGGCGGCAGCTATAGTTTAAGAATGCCCCAGCGCTAGATTAGAATTAAAAGGCTGACAATGCGATTTTTGGCGTTGCGATTTTTTTATTCTGATTTCCCCTAAGTGCATGAGCGATCGCCAATATATTCTTTTGTACAAGCCCTATGGAGTGCTATGCCAATTTACCGATGACAGCATATCGCCTCGCCCAACTTTGAGAGAATATCTGGATATCCCTGAAGTGTATTCGGTTGGAAGATTAGATTTTGATAGTGAAGGGCTGTTACTACTTACCAATGATGGGGTATTAAAACATCGGTTAATCGATCCCCAGTTTGAACATTCCCGAACCTATTGGGTACAGGTGGAAGGAATTCCCACCGCAGAAGCTTTACAGAAGTTACAACATGGAGTCACCATCCAAGGATATCGAACAAAACCCGCGATCGCCAAGTTATTAGATACCGAGCCAGCTTTACCGCCAAGAGATCCCCCCATTCGCTTTCGCGCCCATATACCAACCGCTTGGCTAGAGTTAACATTAACCGAAGGAAAAAATCGACAGGTCAGAAAGATGACAGCATCCGTCGGATTCCCTACTTTACGCCTAGTCAGAATCGCGATCGCCCATTTAAATTTAGCCAATCTTGGGGTAGGGGAATGGCGGCGATTAACGGATGGAGAGTTAAAAGAACTCCGCGCGAAAGTACTGCCGCGCCGATTGCGATAGAACTTCTATTAACTTTTGTAGACAATATTGGCGATCGCCTTGCATGAGTTCTTGGCATCCCACGATCGGCACTTCTGCGCCAAATAGTTCTTTCAGTAATTCAAAATCTGGAGTGATCGCGATCGAGCCATGCTGTAAAACTGAATTATGGCGATAGACCTGTGCACTACCGATTAGCTTACGTCCGTCAGCGATGACTAAATCGGCATTGGTTGCCGTCGAAAAACAACTAGGATTGTGAATATATCCCCGTCCGGCAAGTCCGTAGGTCAAGGGAACCCCCAGTTCGGCAAAACCTTGAATTAAAAATCCACAGATATATTCATATATTTCACGGTGCGATCGCTTTTTACCATTGATATCAATACTGGTAATCACAGCATAGGTAAGGTCGCCTTTATGTAGCACAGCCCTTCCCCCGCTGGGACGATGGACGATATCGAGATTATGGTTTTCGGCAATCGCTTGCCAATGCTCAGGATATTTTTTTTGGTGAAAGCCTAAGGAGATTGCAGCAGGAGCCCAGCGATAAAATCTTAAAATTGATGGCGATTGGGGATCTCGACTATGGCGATCCAGTAGGGAATTATCCAAATCCATATGCAGTTTTCCTGATGTTTCGGAATAGGGAATAAACTGCAATGGTTGATTCATAAAACGTAAAGATTTTCCATAATATTTATAAGAATGGGC